>SDWK01000054.1 GCA_004195335.1 Shewanella sp. | reverse complement strand
ATATCTCTCTTGCTAATATAACCGGTACGAATCCCTGTGCTAAATGGCCCAGCTTGTCGTAATTATTCCTATCTCCATCAACAAGTTGTGATATCCAATCAAAAAGTGGAACCTCTGCATAGGTATAATGGCCACCTACCATCAGAATGACACAATGGATCAATATAAGCAGGTAAGCCAAGGGGCTCATCGGGAAGCGATTGCGAGTAAAAAATAGCACAGGTAGAGCAATTAATGCTGGCAAGACCTCAAGGAACCAGGTGAACGGATCCTTCGGCCCTATAGCCGACCAGATCAGTACCGAGAAAAAAACGATTAGCCAAATCACACGTTTATTCAAAATTGGAACCTCTTAGTACAAATTAATCATATTGTTTTATTATCAGAATAATGACTTTAGCCATCTAGCCCTCCACACTGAACAAAAAAAGTGCTATTTTGGTTGGGCATTGACAGATCATAGCCAAACTCCACGATTATGCAGGGTTCTGCAAGTGAGTGTTGTTTGGTGAAAAACAAATAACATAATACCAATAACCGAAGAGGGTACCTATATCATGGCGAAACATTCGCTGGACAAGGATAAGATCAAGATCCTGCTGTTGGAAGGCGTCCACCAATCTGCGGTTGATGTACTCGAGCGTGCGGGCTATACCAACATTGAATACCACAAAGCATCCCTCGGGGAGGAGGCACTCATAGCCTCCATTAAAGATGCACATTTTGTCGGTCTTCGTTCCCGTACTCAACTTACGGAAGCGGTATTGAGTCAGGCAGACAAATTGGTCGGTATTGGTTGCTTCTGTATAGGCACCAATCAGGTAAACCTTAAGGTTGCAGAGAAGTTAGGCATACCTGTATTTAATGCACCATTTTCTAACACTCGAAGTGTTGCTGAGTTAGTATTAGGTGAGATCATCATGCTTCTGCGTGGCATCCCTCAGCGTAATGCCATGGCCCACAGAGGTGGATGGCTAAAGAGTGCCAGCGGCAGCTTCGAAGCACGTGGAAAGACCTTAGGTGTTATCGGTTACGGTCATATTGGTACACAGCTTGGCATTTTGGCTGAGACCTTAGGCATGCGAGTGATCTTCTTCGATATCGAAGATAAGTTACCTCTGGGTAACGCCCAACAGATCCACTCAATGCAGGAGTTAATGGCTCTGGCCGACGTGGTCAGTCTACATGTGCCAGAAACGCCGCAAACGAAAGATATGATCGGCGAAGCCGAACTTGCCTGCATGAAGAAGGGCAGTATCTTAATCAACGCCTCTCGTGGAACAGTGGTCGATATCGACGCCCTGGCATCAGTCCTTCAAAGCGGTAACATTGCCGGTGCCGCAATCGATGTTTTCCCTGTCGAGCCTAAATCTAATGATGATGAGTTTATCAGCCCGCTTCGCGGCTTAGACAATGTTATCTTGACGCCACACGTCGGCGGGAGCACGCAGGAAGCTCAGGCAAATATCGGCATCGAAGTGGCCGGAAAACTGGCCAAATACTCAGACAATGGCTCGACCATGACCGCAGTAAACTTCCCAGAGGTATCACTGGCTCAACATAAAGATACCTCTCGATTGCTGCACATACACCATAACCAACCAGGCGTGTTAATTCAGATTAACCAAGCCTTTGCAGAGAAAGGGATCAACATCGCAGCCCAGTACCTGCAAACGACTAACGAAATCGGTTATGTTGTGATGGAAGTTAACTCAGATCAAGCCGAGGAAGCGCTGGAGGTTGCATTAAGGTAGATATAGCGCGCTCAATTGAAAAATTGTGCGCGCTATTTATTTAAGCCAATACAACCTAGAAGTGAGATGTCTAAGCGCCTCCCACGGTGCGGCTATTCTTTCAAAGCAAAAGACACAGTCCTCCATGGCGTCGTTATAAAGGCGCAATATATAGACCTTGCGTCCCGTGCTTTGAACTCTGGCTGAATGAATAGATAATTAATAGAATAGGTATTACAATCACTGCCTCTCAATGCCTAACATCCCAGGAAAATGATATGACGACTTCAGTTTCTCAGCTCGATTGGAACTTGAATGATCCGCTTCCATCGCTTGTTTTTTCAGATCTGACTCACCTTGGACTCATGAGCATTACCGGTGAGCAGGGTCGTAGCTTCATTCACGGACAAGTCACTACCGACATCAGCTCACTCGAGAAGGATCACTGGCGTTGGGGGGCTCACTGCGATCCAAAAGGAAAGATGTGGGCCAGCTTCAGGACATTTGCCATCGAAGAGACGCTCTTCATGATGATGCCCTCAGATACGCTTGAGGTCGACCTACCACAGTTAGCTAAATATGCCGTATTCAGTAAGGCTGAGCTAACCAATGTCAGTACCGATTGGCTAATTCTCGGCATCGCCGGTGAGCAGGCCCAAGAGTGGGTGAGTAACTACTTTGGTGACATAGATAAAGCAGTGACAGAGATCCCCGGTGGCGCCCTGTTGAAAGACGGCTCACGTTTCATCATCGTCATCGAGAAGACACCATCTCAGGCACTACTGACCTCGATCAATGCCCCTATCTATGACGGCAAAGTCTGGCAAGCGCTCGAGATCCAGTCGGGTTATCCTAACCTTGCCGCCTCCCATCAGGGAAAGTTTGTGCCTCAAATGTGTAACCTGCAGGCCATCGGCGGGATCAGTTTCGAAAAAGGCTGCTACATGGGTCAAGAAACCGTAGCTAGGATGAAGTACCGTGGCGGTAATAAACGCGCCCTCTATATCTTATCGGGCAACGCCTCTGAGACAGTAAGTCTGGAGAGTAAGTTAGAGCTGGCGCTGGAGGATGGATTCAAGACCACCGGCACCATCATCGAAGTCGTACAATCGGGCGAACAGGTACTGCTCACGGCAGTGCTGCCAAACGATACGGAAAACTCGGCGAGTCTGAGACTTGCAGGTGATGAGCGCTCTTCGCTAACCATTCAGCCTCTGCCATATTCTCTGGAAGATGAAGCTTAAGCTATAAGCGAGTTGCGAGTTGCGAGTTAAAAAGAATAGATGATAAGAGGCGCACTAAATAAAACTTAGTGCGCTTTTTTTTTCGCGTCTCAGCGATAACTTTACATCCCACATCTAGCAAGCTAACTTGGACTATCTCAAATTTTAAAGGGGTCGACTGAATTTGAAGCAAGCTGAATTAACATCCTCTCAAAAACAGCAATTATTAGCCCAACTCGAGGCGAAGCTCATCGAACTTGAGCAACAGGTCATTGCGATCCACGGTCGTGGCGCTCCGGTTCAACTCGACCAACAAGCCGTCGGGCGGGTGTCACGCATCGATGCCATACAGCAGCAACAGATGGCTCAGGCAAACGAAATACAGGTAAGCCATCAGATATTACGTATCAAGCAGATCCTTCTCGATCCCGACGAATATGGATTCTGCCACGAATGCGGTGAGAGTATTGGCATAGGCAGGCTCACCATTCATCCTACTGCGGAACTGTGTATTCAATGCCAGGGTGAGTTAGAGAATAGCTAAGCGCTAAAGGTTTCATCGGAGTCATATTGAGCCGGTTTTTGGTAACTTTCAACGTGACTTAAGCTTAACTCTGGATAATGAATGTCTGGTTATTTATGCCTACACCACGATTCGGGTGAGGAACTGTAATCGCTTCTGACTGTATGCCCCTGAGTAATTTAACGCCTCAATTTTGCTGTTTTGTTAGCTCTTTCCCCTCCACCCTGTCTCTTATACACATCT
>SDWK01000026.1 GCA_004195335.1 Shewanella sp. | reverse complement strand
AGATGTGTATAAGAGACAGGAACGGATTAATCCTCATACTCCCACAGCTTCTCTATAAAGTTATACACCTATAAAACAGTGCGTTACACATAGATCGAGATAGTATTCAGAATATACAAAGAGAAGCTGATGATATCGGTACGAGAGTATACCTTGCTGAAATGAAGAATTTGATGTGATTTAATCAGTTACATCCATAGTTAACACTCACACAACAAGTGTAAATATTTTGTTCCGCTATGGGTAATAATCTATGTTTTACTCGTTTTATAACAATCTCGGGAAATTAATTTGAACAGGGTTTGGGGATTGACAAAGCAGGCTTAATTTGATTGGCGAAAAACCAAATGTAGCTAGCGCTAATATTATAGTAGCGACTTCGTTTACCCATTTTATATAAAATAAATGTTCCTACTTACGATAAAAGCTCACTGACAGGCAGCCTAAAGAGAGAGCAATATTAGTTCTTCAACGGTCCTCTCATAATCAATAGCCCTTTCCTCTTGGCTCAGGTATTAACTAAATAAAGCTATCACTATAGTTAGTCAAATAAAAAACGCCCATAAAGGGCGTTTTAAAAAGCTAAAAATCGAAGCTTACAAGTAATATCTTATGCCGATTGCTACGCCATCACTCTCATCAGGAGTATCGTTGCCAGCATTGAACTCGCTCATGTCTTTACGCGCTTCAATATATAGCATTGTTTGCTCATCCCAAACAAAGTGCAGGCCCGCTACAATGAACTGACGCTTAAACTCGCCATCATTATAAAGTGCTTCATAGGCGTCACCCGCTTTTAGGTAGTTATAAGCAAAGATAGGCTTAAGACCGTTATCAAACTTGTAGCTGAATAGTGATTCAAGACCTACAGCATCAGGCATTAGACGACCCATGTTATCGGTATCATGGAACTCGTTCTTGTTGATGTTAATCGCTGCGTAGAAACCAGGTTGTTCAAATCCACCCCACGTTAAACCAGCACCATAAATATAATCTGTTTCAGAGATACCTTCACCCGATACCATGGTACCGTCAAATTCACCTAGGTTGAAACCAGCTGTAAGAGTTAGCATATCTGTTGCGGCATAAGTGATAGAACCACCAACAGTATTGTTGTATTCAACCGTTGCAATAGTTTCACTAGTAGAAGCAAAAGAGCTTCCATTCATGAAGTTTTTATCAGATGTAGGGAAAGGGTTTGAATTATTATCCACCGAGCTTTCAGTCAAATCAAAGCTATCTTGCTTTAATTGCACCTGTAGAGCGAAGCTTACATCACCAAATGCATTACGGTACTGAACGGTATTGTCACCACGACCAGTACCATTAATAGCACCATCAGCCTTGTTATATGTGTAAGTACCTGACGCATTACCATCCCAAGTGTTCACTAGGTTAGTGTTATAAACTACGTCGTACCAAGCGCCCCACTGCTTACCTATTGTCAGGCTACCGTATGTATCATGACCTAAACCGACATAACCGAGACGGTTATGAAGAAATTCATCACTTTCAGAAGAAAAAGCACTGTCATTGTTATATTTAATATCACTGTTGCCAAATGGGTTAACACTCCACTCCAGCTTTGTGAATGCTTTCCATCCATCGCTCATTTCACGGGTAAATCCAAAATTGATGCGAGATGAACCGTTTACCACTTCTGTAGCACCTTGAGTGTTGATAATGCGCGCATCCATCCATCCACCGATCTCAACGGCATTTTTGTCGTCTTTATAGATCTCGATTGCCGATACCGACGGAACAAATATAACGGCTGCTAATGCGGATGCTACTAGAGTCTTTTTCATGTGATGTCTAACCTTAATGTTTTCAGTCTGCTTGATTCTATTTTGTGACATTCCGTTGTTTTATTTCCTCCTGGTTGGAATTGAGACTAACAAAATATTAGCAATCACTCAAAGAGGAATGTCACAAAAACTGCGGATTTTTGCAGCAAATAACCTAGTCAAACCCTTTGGCATCAAGTAACACGCAAATAATTAACATTTTATAAACGCAATCCTTCAAAGCACTCTGTTAAATTAACGATAACTGATTCGAAGCAATACTTTCGAATTTAACTTTCAAAATAGTTAGTACGGGATCAGATACAGGCAAGAGCTGCCTATTTATGTAGTAATCATAATCAATAGGAGACTGGAGAAACTTAATTGGCTCAGCCCCATTAAGCGTGATCACGTACTCGACTTTGGTGCCTCTTCGTGAATATTGCTCATCTCCGGAATATTCACACATCTTTTGAGCAGCCTTGACATGGGGTGATGACTTTGCGGTGTAGTCTTTGATATCTCTACGCAGCCTTTTCGTAAATACCAATTCATCATCTAATTTACCAAGCTTCAGGTCATCAATAATACCTTGCAAAAAGGATACAACATCAAGTTTAGAGAAAAGACGAAAATATAATTCTCCTTGTACCCTTCTCGCCAACGGACTCCAGTCACTCCTGACTTGCTCCATGCCTTTAAAGATCAGTTTGAGTTCACCATCGGATTTTGTATAAGCTCCCACATACCGTTTCTTTGAGCCTTCAGATGATCCTCTCAATGTCGGCATAAAAAATTGTTCAAAATGAGACTCAAATTCCAACTCCAGATAACAGTCAAGTTTCATCTCATCAGCAAGTTTAGTCTTCCACTTCTGGTTAACCTTCTCGACCAGCATAGCCCCTATATCAGCAATATTGGTTTGGGAAGATTGACCACCTAACCAGACAAAAGTTGAGTCGGTATCGCCGTAGATAACCTGATAGCCCAACTCCTCTATCCATCTCCTCGTCTGTTTCATTATTTCATGACCTCTGAGGGTGATAGAGCTTGCTAAGCGGGCATCATGAAATACACAACCTTTCGATCCCAGCACACCATATAACGAGTTCATGATAATTTTAATCGCTTGAGAAAGAGGCGCATTTTTCTCAGCCTTCGCCTCCTCCCTATGCTCGGCTAACGTTTTTATCAGCTGGGGTAAGATGGGTGAGCGACGACTAAATTTAGCCCCCAGAAAACCATCCACTGTATCGGACTCCTGTGATGACAGTCCCTCTATTAGTCCTTTAGGATCGATCAAGAAAGTACGAATGATAGAGGGATAAAGACTCTTAAAATCCAAAACGACGATATCCCGATATAAGCCAGGTATAGAATCCATCACATAGCCGCCAGGGCTCTCAAGTCCCTGGCTTGCAGCCCCTGAGGGGGCGACATAACCAGCTCGATGAAGATGAGGCAGGTAAAGGTTGTTGAAAGCGGCAACAGAACCTCCGACTCGGCCTAATTCCAGACCCGTTAATCTCGAACGCTCAATAGCAAAATCAAACAGTTGTGTTTTCTCAAAAATATCCCAAACCAAGCGGCAATCATTGAGGTTGTAATGAGCCAAGGCTGACTTATCATTATGAAAAAGCTCAGTGATCTCTTCTCCTCTATTCTCTACATTATGAATCGCCTTCCCCCGATCCAATAATGCGCGACTGACAAACTCTAAAGAGAAACTATCGAATCGATAGAATGCAGCTTTGAGCCAATCGATACCGTCGAGCACGACTCTGCCAGGCAACGTTAGGGTTTCAGGGCGGTACTTATCGGCAACTTTCCACCCTAGTTCACGGGCGCCACGGCCAATAGTGAGTGCAATACCGTGCAACTTAGCTCTTCTGTACAGCAAGGCCAGATCGAAAGTCACCACAGCCCATCCAATGATCACATCGGGATCATAAACGGCGAACCAATCTATTAAAGCGATAATGAGTGCTTTTTCGTCACTCACCCACTGCATACAATCGACAACACTACAAAATTCGTCATCCAACTTCGAGCTCGAAATCGACGCATTTGGGCTGCCTACCATAATTACTTTTTGGTATTCCTCGCCGAGCCCATCACGTCCATAAAGCCCCACCGAATAGAGTTCACCATTGAAGCTACATTCAAAATCAAGAGATATTGATTTTAATTCGACATCGAGCGAGCTTTTTCTCGCACGTTGGGCGATGAATACAGGAAGGGACGAGGAAGATGTTTTTTCGGCATATTGGCCCATAAATTCAGCATCTAGAGCAATAAAGCGTTCAATAAGATAGCGCTGTTCGGGTCGAATATCAGCCTCAAAAAGGGAAATACCTAAGTCGATGGCACCTTTTATCAGATGTCTGAAACCCTGTCTGGATTGACAATAAATAGCAGTCACATTTTCTAGGTCAAAGTTATATAAGCCTAACTCCTTGGTTTTCACCACTCCAAGCGCGGGAATCGAAAGTAAGGATTTTAGGTTGACGCTGGCGCAAAAACAGATAAATTCTGCTTGAGGAACTTTGACTAAAACGGGGCCATGTTCAGTTTTCACATAATAGTGCAGCCAAAATGAAGCCGAATCTTGAACGACATGCCGTGAAAGTACCCTTCCCTTTAACGCAATATTCGGGTTTATCTCTCTATTCATAACGGCTAATTAACCCTCAATGCCTGATTCATATTTCGTTGGTCATCGATACTAGTATCAATTCTGATAAGGTATTACTCAATAAACTAAATAATTCTAGTTAAGGCTATGCAATCACTGTTATTATGTACAGCTCTATTTCTCTCTTTGTATGCGCATGTTATCTGCTGACGTAAAAACTCAAATTCGCACTATATATAAAGGTATTGCTGCGGCGTTACCCGACTTCCGCTCCAGGCGGGAGCAAAACTATATCGTCGCAGAGATATCAAAAACACTGGCCGGTGAATACGATAAACACAGGCGCATTATCGTTATTGAAGCAGGAACGGGAATAGGAAAGTCTCTGGCTTATATATTAGGCTCGATTCCGCTCGCATTAGCCAGTAAGAAGAAAGTCTGTATCGCCACAGCAACTGTCGCACTCCAGGAGCAGCTTTTACACAAAGATCTGCCCTTCTTTCTTGCGCAGTCTGAATTAGATTTCACTTTTGGTCTTGTGAAAGGCCGACAGAGATACGCCTGTTTATCGAAACTCGAGATGCTCATTGGCGCCGATAACGGCACCCAAATGGCGATGTGGCAAACAAAGCCTGATAATAGTCAGGTGAAGCAATTACAAGCCCTGTTAAAAGACTATCATGAGGGAAAGTGGAACGGGGAACGAGATACGTTAACCTCGCAACTTCCCGACCATTTATGGCAGCAGATTGCCTGCGATAAACACAGTTGTCATCGCCAATTGGCCAGTCATCGAAATTGCCCATTTCATAAGGCCAGGGAAGATCTCGACAGCTGGGATGTACTAATCGCTAACCACAGTCTGCTTTTTGCCGACCTAGAATTAGGGGGCGGTGTCATTCTTCCCGATCCCGAAGAGCTGTACTATATTATCGATGAAGCCCATCACTTACCCATGGTGGCTCGAGATTTTTCAAGTGCACAATCCACCTTACGTGGCGCCATCGATTGGTTAGATAAAATAGATAAAACCAGTAGCAAGTTACAAAATCAAATAAAAAGTAACCATATCATCGCCCCTGCTCAGGCGATGCAAGATCATGTAACCGATCTAACGGGCTTATTAAATCAGATAGCTCACTACTGCGACTCTCAAACCAAGCGCTTCGATAACCCTGAAAATCGTATTCGATTCGAACATGGAAAATTGCCTGAAGCCTTAATGATACAAGCTGAAAACTTAGCCACCGTTTCGACCACGGCTTTGAAACAGTTTAATAAGATGTTGGTATTACTCAATGAAGCGATTAAAGATGGTGATATCCCTAAACATCAGTCTGAGCAACTGCTAACTGAAACTGGCTTTATGTTACAAAGGTTAGAAAATCTCCAAAAGCTGTGGAAAATGATGGCGAAGGAAGATCATTCCAAAGGTGCCCCTATGGCACGTTGGATTGAGCTCGTCACGGGAAAACAAGCCGATTACCTATTTAACGTTTCTCCAATTGAAGTCGGTTTTATGTTGGAGAAATTGCTCTGGGAAAAAGCCGCAGGGGTCGTACTTTGTAGTGCGACATTAAGAGCACTGAACAACTTTAACCATTTTACCCGACAAGTCGGACTCTCTATTGATGATGGCAGCCGTTATCTTGCCTTAGACTCTCCATTCGATTTCGAGCAAAATGCCACGCTCTTTCTGCCTAAAATGAATACTGAGCCTACCGATGACAACTACACCGAAGAACTTGCAGAACAGATCTTAGCATTAATTGAAGGTGAACAAGCAACCTTGGTGCTATTTGCTTCCTATTGGCAGATGGATAAAGTGGCAGATCTTGTTGAAGGCAAAATTAAGACTGGCTTACAGTTACAAGGCACGGCATCCAGACAAGAAATTTTAACCAACCACAAGAAACGTTGTGACGCAAACGAGCCGAGTATTATTTTTGGAACAGGGAGTTTCTCTGAAGGGCTTGATCTGCCAGGAGAATACCTGACTAATTTGATCATCACTAAGCTTCCTTTCGCAGTGCCCACCTCTCCCGTAGAACAGGCCCATGCGGAATACATTAAAATGAAGGGCGGCAATCCCTTCATGCAGCTGACGATTCCTGACGCATCACGTAAACTGATACAAAGTTGTGGTAGATTACTCCGTAAAGAGCAAGACTATGGCCGCATCACGATTTTGGACAGGCGCCTGGTCAGTAAACGCTACGGAAAATCGTTACTTGACGCTCTACCTCCTTTTCGCCGTGTAATTGAGTAGGCCTACTTTTGGATTTACTGTTAGAACCTTCAACATGGATCATATTAGCCGGCATTGGCTTTATCGCAGGTTTTATTGATGCCGTTGCCGGTGGTGGGGGATTATTGTCTATTCCTGCGCTGCTTGCTGTGGGGATCCCACCTCATTTAGCATTAGGCACAAATAAATTAGCAGCATGCTTTGGCTCATCTATGGCGGCCTTTACCTATTATCGTCAGAATCTATTCACACCCAGCCTTTGGTACCACACATTTATTGCGACTTTTATCGGTGCAGTTATTGGCACATTTACCGTCTATTTAATCGATAAGAGTTGGCTGGAAAAATGGTTGCCTCTGATTATCATCGTTATTGCGATTTATACTCTATTAATGCCAAAGGCGATGGGTTGCAACAGTTTTACGCCATTAAGAAAGCCGGCTACAAGACTTAAGCAATGGTTCCAAGGGCTAATGCTGGGGTTTTATGATGGGTTTGCCGGTCCGGGTACTGGGGCTTTTTGGACAATAAGCAGCACTACCTATCATCAACTTCCTCTTCTGCATAGCTGTGGTTTAGCGAGGTCGATGACATTCACCAGCAACCTCACCTCACTGTTAATCTTTTTTGTACTAGGAAAAGTTAACTTGGTGATTGGTTTGTCCATGGGTCTGTGCATGATGTTAGGTTCGTTTATTGGTGCAAGGTCTGCGATAAAATTTGGGGTTCAATTCATCAGACCCCTCTTTATTACTATAGTACTATTGGTCGCGGCAAAACTTGCCTGGAGTGCTTGGTTTTGAATACAAATGAACTACTCAAAAGATTAAGAGTCCAACATAAGCAATTAGAGCAAGAAGTGCTTCAACACGACGCGGTATTGCCCAAAGGACAGAGACGGTTGCTTCAAGATACTGAACGCTTTAACGATGAGCTTTTCATTCAAACAGGTGCTGAACTTAAGCC
>SDWK01000862.1 GCA_004195335.1 Shewanella sp. | reverse complement strand
GTAACCAAATTTGCCCTATCCAGATTTAAACTTGATAAGTGTTCACTTGAATTCATTAATGCCTATAGCGGTGAAGAAGCAAAACAGATACTGAGTAAAGAGACCAATGTGGCAATGGCCTTTGTCGATGTGGTGATGGAAAGCGATCATGCAGGGCTTGAGTTGGTGAAATGGATAAGAGAGGATCTTAAAAATAGCGCTATCAGACTCATACTCAGAACCGGTCAACCTGGGCAGGCGCCCGAAGAAGACGTCATCGTTAATTATGACATCAATGACTATAAGGCAAAGGCTGAACTCGACTCAAGAAAATTAGTCACCAGTGTCTACTCCGCTCTTCGATCCTATCGGGATATCATCTTGATTGAGGAGGCCAGGGAAAATCAAATTAAGCACCGAAAAGGACTGGAAAGAGTCGTCCAGGCCACATCGGGTCTGTTTAAATTACGTACCCTATTTAATTTTGCCGATGGCCTTCTGACTCAGGTCGCGAATCTGTTAAACCTCGACAGCGAAACCTTATTGTTGACCTGCAATGCCATCGATGCAATGAGTGAACAGGTCAATACCGATAAGCTACACATTCTTGCCGGTACAGGACAGTTCTCGAGTCATCATGAAAAGCCGGTTCCCGATCACATTAGAAAGTTATTGCAAGAAGCCTTGAAACAGAAACGTTGTTTATATGAAGAGGATTGTTTTATAGGTTATTTCCCCGCTAAAAGTGGCTGGATTAACCTGCTCTACATGGATGGGATCAGTAAAATTGATGATCTAGATAAACAATTGATTGATATATTCGCCGTCAATGTCGGCGTCGCATTTGAAAACTTACTGTTAAATAAGGAGCTGGAAGATACCCAATCTGAACTTATTTTTCGTTTAGGCGATGTGGTAGAGAGCCGTTCTAAAGAAGCGGCTAACCACGTTAAACGGATGGCCGAGTACTGTTATAAGTTAGCACTTCTAGCTGGTCTTGAAGTGCATGAAGCTGACTTGATAAAGCATGCCTCGCCTATGCATGATATCGGTAAGATCGCCACGCCTGACGCAATACTATTAAAACCGGGTAAATTAAACGAAGAGGAATGGAATGTGATGAAACAGCATCCTGCTGTCGGGCATCAAATTCTGGCTAACTCTGAGCGGCCAATTTTGAAGGCGGCAAGTATTATCGCACTTCAGCATCATGAAAAGTACGATGGTTCAGGCTATCCATCGGGATTGAGGTCTACTGAGATCCATGTATTTGCCCGAATCGTTGCCATCGCGGATGTGTTTGACGCCCTGTCCCATGCAAGGTGCTATAAACCTGAATGGCCGTTAGAGGACGTGCTAAAGACGATGGAAGAAGGATCTGGTTCACATTTCGACCCAGAATTATTACGGCACTTTATCGATAATATTGAAGTGTTTACCAAAGTTAAAGAGGAACTTAGTGACGACAATCTACAGGGTTAGGCGTATATTCCACCCAGGTATTAATAGGCGTTTCATCGCCTATTAAGCTTCAAGCATTTATTCAGGATTTATCAAAAAACACTTAAATGTCGTTAGCATCATTATCGGCGAGAAAGTCAAACATGACGGCATGTTGAACACCTTCCTTAGTGAAAGTAACAAAGGCCCTCCACACCATGTAGTTACTGCTACAAGAACCGTATATAAGCTGCCCGTTATACAGGTTTTCATCAACTTTAGTTAAATTAACCGGAATGACCCCCATAAACATATCTCTTCCCTCAATTCGCATGACAAGCTCATTTACGGGTTCAGAGCTGATAAGCTCTAGTGTTAAGGGCTTTTCGCTGGGGGTATTTAATGGAGTGATTAAAAGTTGAAAAGCAATACCGGCAACATCTTCGGAACATGTGCCTACTTTAAAGTCACAAAGGGAGCTATCTGTGGCTATTTTTGATATATTTTCTGGTACATCCTCAGAGCAAGCAGAGCAAAATAATGCCAGCATTAGAGGAAGATATAGCGAGAAGTATTGATTGAATTTTACACTTAGCACAATTTTTAACC
>SDWK01000327.1 GCA_004195335.1 Shewanella sp. | reverse complement strand
ACTTCCCGTTGTGCTCCGGAGCCCAGGTCGACCATTTTGCTGACGTCAGCAAAATGGTCTGTAACGGGGTGGCTGGCATTTTCACAGGCGATTTTGGCCTTGTCGATAACCTGTTCAAAGTTACGCCATTGCGTGTAACCGAGTAACTCCTGAAGCTCACGTGCGAACCAGAACTCTTCGCCGTCGATCTTGTGTGCGTAATCTTCAAAGTTTTTGTGCAGTTGAATAATGATGTCGTTTTTCATGTCCCCTCCTTCAGAAAAAATAAAACCCGCCATAGTTGCGCTTCATCTCTCCGCGAAGGAAAGAGGGTGGCGTGGCGGGTATGTCAACTATTTTGTAGCGCTTAACCGTGGGGCTGCCATAAAGATTTTGCACATTATCCCCCCATCTGTTCGCTTGTCGAAGCAAACATTACTCGCCGCTTGCCGGTTAACAGTTGCTGCATCAGACCTTTTTTCTGTTCACGCAGAGCGGCGATTTTTTCTTCGAGTAGCCCTATTTCCTGCGATGCCGTGTCAAGAATCTCTGCAGTCTTTTCTTGTTCATCTGTATCTGGAATAGAAACTTCTAGCTTGAGAAAATCTTTTTTGCTCATTACTCGATTGCGGCCCGCACCACCAGGTGAAATGCCTGTGAGTTGGTATTTAAATCTTTCTCGGGAGACTAAATAGCGAAGGTATTTTGTGAGAATTTTTCCTTCTATTGGCCGGTACATAGGAAAACGGTGAGACACTAAACGTTCGTCGTGCTCTGCTGGAACAATAGCTATCGCACCTTCCCATGCGAAAGTAATGTTCACAATCAAGTCGCCAGCTTTCGCTCTGTAAAGCACATCCATACCCACCTTTTCAGGGTCGTCAACTTGTTTAGCAAACGTTCCCTTAAAGTGGCTTCTTATCCCAAGTGCATCATAAGGTTGCTTGGGTTTCTCTACCTGCCTTTGAATCGGTGACAAAAGCGCATTTAATTCTAGTCTCTTCAGGGGGGCACCAAACCCCGGCAAACGCTTTTTGCCGGTCAACAGTTGCTGCATCAAGCCTTTGTGTCGTAATTGCTTTTCGGCGAGGAGTTTTTCGGTGAGGGTAATGGCACGTTCCCAACAATTGAGAAAGAGGGAAATCCTCTTTTGCTCAAGAAAAGGTGGACAAGGAATACGGACTGAGAATAGCGATGGTTTCGTCACATTCACCATACTCTCCGCAGTACCATTTGCTTTTCTTCGGATCTCTGACTGGATCACTTTTGTGCTTAAGATAAAGTAAAGCCACTTTGGATAATATTGCTCTTTATTGTGGACATGAAGTTGCCAAATCAGGTCAGGTATAAACGTCTTAAGATCATCATTTTCCACGTAAGCGGATGTACCAACGAGCTCAGGGGTGTTTTTCCGATTGATCAGTATGCAGTCTGCTTTAGGCGTAACAGACAAATTCGCTGCGATAGCATCAGAAAGCGCTTTGTTCTTTGAAGGAAGATAGACTCCTGTAGTTATGGCACTTGTCTTGAGGATACGCCATTCCCCATCAGGGGCTGTGCATTTTTCAGCAACAACACTTTCACCACCTTCGATAGCTTTTAAGCAGTTTCCAAGAAGAGTATCTTGCCATCCTTCAGGAATATCACTCCATGTCCGCATGTGCTCAGTCCCTTTGCCAGCGTGCCATAGTGCACTTATAATGAACTTGTAAGCAATCCTTACAAGTTGCCCTAACGGCAGTTATCAAGGAATCCTTGACAACTGAGTCGGCAGCTAAACAACTGAAATCACTCAATTCCCAACTCCTTCAAGCACTTCGCCATTTCATCCCGCACCTGTGCCAGTTCCTGCTCAATCCCGTCAATCCGTTCCTGCACCGCCGCAATATCAACCTCCTCCTCTTCTTCAAAGGTATCGATATAACGCGGGATATTGAGATTAAAACCGTTCTCGATAATCTCATCACGCTTGGCGACGTAGGAATATTTATCGAGCGGCTTGCGCTTATTGTAGACATCAACAATCTTTGCCACTTCGACATCATCGCGAATC
>SDWK01000056.1 GCA_004195335.1 Shewanella sp. | reverse complement strand
GTATATTGTCAACAATGAGAGTTATCACGACCAAAACAATTAATGCATACAGGTTGTGTTATCCTGAAGCAGATGGCCCACTAAAGGCATGGGTGGCTCTCATAGAAGGGAATGAGTTTAAGCATTTTCCAGAACTGAAAAATATGTTTCGGTCTGCGGACTTTGTCCAACCGGATCGAGTTATATTTAACATTAAAGGGAATCATTTTAGGCTAATAACCGCTGTTGATTTCGGCCGCCAAATTGTATTTGTCAAATGGTTTGGCCGGCATAAAGACTATGACAAAATAAATCCTTCGGAGGTGCAACATGAATATCCGCCCTGTTAATTCAGAGCAAGCATACGATGAGGCTATTGAGCGCATTGAAACGCTCTGGGGTGCCGAGTCAGGTACTCCCGAAGGGGATGAACTCGATGTCCTGCTCACATTGGTTAGGGTATACGAAAAAGAGAACTATCCCGTTCCTCCCCCAACTCCTATTGAGGCTATTAGCTTTGTTATGGATCAAAGAGGCATGAAACAGGCCGATCTGGTGCCTTACATTGGTAGCCGGTCAAAGGTCTCCGAGATTTTGAGGGGAAAGAGGACTCTTTCTTTATCAATGATTCGATCATTACATACTCATTTAAGTATCCCTGCAGAAATATTGATTATGGATGGAATGGATTTCCCTCTTGATGGGGAAGGTGTCAAGTGGGACAGCTTCCCCGTTACGGAAATAGTTAATCGTGGTTGGGTAACGGGGCTTGATCCTAAAACTCAAGCTGAAGAGATTATGCGAGAGCTTGCTTCTCAGGCTTGTGCTGATATTTATTTAACGGATCAGAACCGTGCATGCTTGCGCCAGAGTGCCAGACGTAACGAAAAGGACGATCCCTATTCAGTAGATGCATGGATATTAGGTGTTTTAGCGCAAGCAGAAACATTTGAGACTGGAGTAAAATTCAATCAGAATATCCTGGATGAAAACTTTATCGTCAAGGTGGTTTATTTAAGTGGATTAAAGGATGGGCCGCTAAGAGCTAAGGAATTTCTCCAGAATAAAGGCATAAAGTTGGTCGCTGTTCCTCATTTCAAGCGAACATATTTAGATGGGGCTGCCTTGATAAATAAAAGAGGCGAGCCAATCATAGCGCTGAGCCTAAGATATGACAGGCTTGATAATTTTTGGTTTACGCTTGCGCATGAATTAGCTCATTTAGTATTGGGCCATGCACACAGTGTAGAAGGTCAATGTATTATAGATGACCTCGATTTAATAGAGCCTCAAAATGAAATAGAGAATGAAGCGGATGAGTTGGCCAAGAAATCCCTGATACCAAGCCAATTATGGAAAAATCATCCGGCCCGCAATACAGGCAAGCTAAAAGATATTATAGACTTAGCCACAAAAGCAGACATTCACAAATCTATTGTTGCTGGTCGAATCCGTTACGAGAGAAATAATTATCGCATTCTTTGGCCCCATGTTGGGAGCGGCATGGTTAGAAAATTATTTTTTGCCTGATGTCATAAACGCTGCAATTTGTAATGACAAAGAAATCTCATTCAGGCTGATGAGCTGTGACTTGAGATACCATCATGGGCACCGCCCGAAAATATTGCATCACAAAAACTGCGTTTTCAGCGACCGATCACAGCCTCACCCAATCCTTTGATAAGAGAATAATATCATGAAAACCCCAGCAGGGTAGCCATTGAGAATACCCCAATCATTGGCTGAATATGTGATGTGCTGAGTTAACAATACTTGCCACAGTATGTTAGGAATCAGGGTGACAAAGCATCTTTACAACCGTTGTTAGGTATTGTATCTAAGTTAGGATTTAAATTGCCGAAAAATTACAAAAAGTTTATCTGATATTGATTCGAAAAGATGCGCCCAACCAATTTGGAAAAAGAGAGTTCTATCGTAAACGTTGCGTCCCACCTGAAAAGGATGGCCGAAATAACGCCTTACAAAAGGGCGGTCGTTTATCCTGCGGGACAGGATAATTCCGGCCGGGTCACCTATTCTCATCTGACGTTTCTGC
>SDWK01000018.1 GCA_004195335.1 Shewanella sp. | reverse complement strand
AATCTATTAAGTCAGCACAGTAAATTGTACGAAGTGCGATTATTGCAGATACCCGAAGTCACTGATTTTGAGTCTGAGATTGATGCGCTAGCCAGCTTTCTGATCCAGCTCCCCCCCTCAACACGAATCAAGCTCAATGCATTTCAACACCATGGTGTGACGGGAGAAGCATTAGCATGGCAAACCTGCTCAGAGGAGAATATTGAAAAACTAGCAAGCCAACTGACAGAACGGGGAATTAAACGACTGATTTTACCCAGTGTTTATATTTAACCCGAGTTCAGGTTATTTAAGTCAGCCCAATTAGCCATTGCTGCACTCTCGTATCTGTTGGTATAACCAACGGTGCGCCGGATCATTCATACTCGGTCGGTGCCAAACCAAACTATACACCACCTCACCATAATTAAAGGGTAGAGGTTTGGTCTGCAAACCTTTCGCTTGAAAGGCCGTTTCTGCCCATCGACGGGAACAGGTAAATAACAACTCACTGTGGTGACACATCAAGGCTGCACCACCAAAATCCGGCACCGAGATAGCCACTTTACGCTGCAACTCCTGCTGTGCCAGCTGCATTTCAAAAAATGGGGTATTAAGATCGGTATCCGTAATGCCTACATGACCGTAACTCAGGTAATCATCTATGGTAAATGGCTGGTCTTTATCACCTTTTTTCACCAAAGGATGCTCCGGGCTCATCAGGCAAACCATCTCATCATTAGTCAGAGTCTCCCACACAAGATCGTTGTGAGTACTGGGAGGCTGACTGCGATCGTGGGGCAAGATAATGAAATCTAACTCTCCTTTGGCCAAGCCATCGAAGCCGACACTGTCTTTTGACCAGATATCCAAACGAATATTCGGTGCCAGCGCCAACACATGAGCACTTAACTTAGCCGCCAGCAACTCAAACGTACTCTCACGCATGGCTAACGAGAAACGTCCCTGGTAACGCGCGGGATCGAAAGCCTCTTGTGTCATGATCTGATTCATATCATTGATCATCTGATGCACACTAGGGCCAAGGCGACGGGCTAGCGGGGTCGCAACCAGCTTATTGCCATGACGATAGAACAACTCATCATTTAAACTACTTCGCAGTTGTCCCAAGGTTTTGCTGATTGAAGACGGACTTAAACATAGCCTCTGGGCACTGGCGGTCACACTTAAGGTGTCTAACATCACATGCAAGGTGATTAAATGCTTCATGCTTATACGCGAGAGTTTAATGAGGTCCATAAACCAGTCATTCTCCTGATAGATTAAAACTCCGAGACTTATGCAGCCATAATATACTCAAACCGGAATAAATTGATGGATCTAATTTTAGATATTTGATGCTCAGATTTTCCGGTCTCTGTTTTTTCCCTTATAATCACCGTTCATTATATTTTAGGCAGGTCAGCATGTTTCATATCGCACTCTTTGAGCCAGAAATCGCTCCCAACACAGGTAATATTATTCGTCTCTGCGCCAACAACGGCTGCCAGTTACACCTGATAGAGCCCCTGGGCTTTGATATGGAAGAGAAGAAACTTCGTCGAGCCGGCTTAGATTACAGCGACCTCACCCGGGTCACCCGCCATAAAGATTTTGAAAGCTTTCTGACGGCAATGGATGGCAAGCGCATCATGGCGTGTACCACCAAGGGCAGCAGACCCCATACAGAGCTCGCTTACGAGAAAGACGACGTACTGCTATTCGGGCCAGAAACTCGCGGACTGCCGATAGAGATCATCGAGTCACTTCCCACAGCGCAGCGTCTGAAAATTCCGATGACGGCAAATAGTCGCAGCCTTAATCTGTCAAATGCGGTAGCCATCATCAGTTATGAGGCGTGGAGACAGATTGGGTTCGAAGGGGCGGTATAGGAAGCTTAGAGTAAGAGCAGCTTCGAGCTAAAGATAAACTAAGATGGTCATAAAAGCAGTCTGGCTCGTAGCTCAGCAATACTAATGTTCTATCGGCATCATCTCGATGCCGCGATAGAAGAGGTAACGGTCGGTATCATCGTCGAGGTACTGCACATTTTGCAGCCAGAGCCAACCAGTCTCTTTTGGCTCAAACCTTAGTTGAATCAAAGCCGGTCGTTTGTTTAACTCGCCCTCACCCAGCAGTGAAAAGCTCTCATTTTTATGATACAGACTAAAACTTTGGCTCTTATCTTCATCCACCCCATTGAAGTAGATAAGAAAAGTGGACTCCCCTCGCTCCCTGAACCACCAAGTTTCACTGAAAGGATACTTTGCACTACGGCTGACTGAGATGATTAACTGTCGTCTGTCTGCCGAACATATTGAGCTGACATAGGTCTGAACTGGCTTCTGCTTTAACTTAGCCGAGGCTCCTTGCCATTGACCCGCCATCGACAGACAGAAATCACTGAAACGAGCCTTATCGGCCCATGATAAAGAGGGGATTAAAGACAAAAGTATAAAGCTGTATTTAAAACAGCTCGATATCATCTTCTTTAGCTGATTGATTTTCATCTCGATAGAGTTTTAATGCCTCGTGAACTGATGTTCCCTGCAATACAAGATTGAACATTTTTCTCTCACAATCAAGTGAATAGCTTGACTGGATCTCTTCTTGTAGCTTTCTCCATGAATCTGGCGATATTCGTAGTTGTTTACTGTTTAATACCTCTTCCATCAGTGCCAGGCCCATAATGACATGCTGCAGACGCTGAGAGACCCGGTCATAAAACTGAAAAGCAACCACCCCCTCATTAATCGATGCGGCTAAATCTGCGCCATGAGAGATGATCTCAGTTGGAGTATCAGTTTGTTGTGAAAGAAAAGTATTCACTTCATCTAAGTGTTTAGCCATGTTGGTAAATAGCGAGCCTAACTCTGTGACGTTATGCTCGCCATCGGTCAATGACAGCTCAATTTGCGCCATAGCTAACAGTAAGATCTTGAGGCTCTCTTGAATATGACACCAATCCACAGTGTCATCATCCTGATGAACATCTCTGTTTGTATGACTAGCCAATATCTGACTCATAACCATGCTGACCTTCCTTGTCCTAAAATCCGGTGCATAAAGTGTAGAACAAGGAGAGGAAAAGTGAGAATAGAAAGATAGATCCCGAAACGAGCTCAGGATGACCAAGCAATAAATATCAAAGAGCCGACAGTTTCAACTGCCGGCTCAATTGATACATCAACCACCAAATCCTACCGCTTTGATGCCGATCCGGGTTACATCCCCATACTCGGCAGCGATCGGCGCTATCTTGTCTGCGTTACCAATAAGCACAAATTGAAGGTTATCCTGAGGGAAGTAGGTACTGACCAATCGCTGTGCCTCGGCTAGAGTCAAACCATCAACTTTCGATTGAAAATCATTGATAAACGCATTATCGACACCATACAGGTACATGTCAGATAGCAGGCTTGCAAGCTGACCACTCGTTTCAAATTTTGGCGGGAACTGACCTTTCACATAGGCTTTAGCAGAATTTAACGTCTTCTGATCAATGCCCGCCTCCCAGAGTCGTGCATAAGTTTTCAGTGCCAGCTCTATGGTCTCTTTGGTCGTCTCAGTTTTAGTGAAAGTGCTGATCCTGAATACGCCGCCTTCCGAATAGGGAATAAACCCGGAACGAGCCCCGTAGGTCAATCCGGCATTGACCCTTAACTCATCATTCAGCCATGACGTGAAGCGCCCGCCAAGGATGGTATTAATGACTTTCAGGCCGACATAATCGGGATTGTCACGGGCGATCCCTTTGCCGCCGATAAGAAAGGTTGTTTCGATAGCATCACTCTTATCCACTAACAGTACTTGGCTGCTTTTCAGCTCAGCTTGATTGGATTTCAGTGCAAGATTGGCAATCGCTTCACTATTCTTCCAGCCACCAAATAACTGCTTAAGTTTAGATTTCATCTGCTTAATGTCGAAGTCACCGACAACACTTATCGCAGTATTAGCAGGTTGATAATAACTCTTATGAAACGCTCTTAATTGCGAGATATTGAGCTCAGCTAATGAAACACTATTCCCCGATGAGGCGTTACCATATGGATGTGAACCATAAATAAGTTTATCAAAGTAGCGGCTGATAACGGCGCGAGGGCTTTCTTTCGCCTGAGATAGTCCGGCGATCTCCCGTTGACGTAGCTTATCGAATTCGGCGGCATCGAAATCCGGTGATAAAAGTAAACTCTGGATCAGGGGCAACATCTTATCGCTATCTTTAGCCATAAAATCAGCACCTATGTAACTCCCCTCTTTTCCCGCATCGGCATAGATGGACGCACCGAGAAAATCGACCATCAGTTCGATTTCATTTTTGGACTTACCATCGGCCCCCAAAAGTAAGCTTTGAGCCGTCATGCCCGCAACACCCGAGGTTGTATCATTAACGGCTCCAGCTCGAACCACCGCATTTACTGTGATTAGTGGCACCTCTTTTTGCGGCATTAAATAAACCGTCAAGCCATTTTCAAGCTTAAACTGCTCATAGGCAGGCATACTAAAGCTACCAGTATCGACCGATGTCGATGCCGTCTGAGTGGCACAACCAGACAAACTCATGCCTGCAATAAAAATGGCAGCAATAAATCTGTTCGGGCTTTTTGATAGATGAGTTAAGGTTTTCATTCGTCTGTCTCCTCTATAGCGGCTAAGACGGCAACAGTTCGATTTGAACGACGCAGGTAAGTTTGTGCGACACGTTGCAGATCGGCAGGAGTCACTTTTCCATAAGCTTCAGGCGCATTAAACAATTTATCAAAACTGCCGAAGTAAAGCTCATACGTCCCAACGGTATTCGCTTTACCGTTGATTGTTTCCATTGAACGATAGAAATCCATTAACTTGATATTTTTTACTTTCTCCAACTCCAGCTCAGTCACTCCTTCACGAGCAACCTTGTTGATCTCTGCAATCAAGTCCTTCTCAAGTTCTGTTGCCGTGATCCCTGGATTAGCCACTCCCATGACATAGAATAGGTTAGGGTCGAAGGTCATCGGCAGGTAAGTTTCCACCTCTATCGCAACCTGCTTTTCAACGAGTGCCTGATAGAGGCGAGAGCTATTACCGGTACTCAAAACAGAAGAGAGAAGATCTAATGCATAGTAGTCCTCATGGGAGGTTGAAGGTACATGGTATGCCAACATCACATTGGGTGTACTGACTGAGGCTTTATGTACATAGACCCGACGCTCACCTTTCTGTAACGGCTCGACCGTCTTCACCTCTTTGGGAGGGGCTTGTGCAGGAATGGGAGCAAAATACTTATCTGCGAGAACCTTAACCTCAGCGAGTTTCACATCACCAGCTATCACAACCACGGCATTATTGGGCGCATAGTAAGTTTTGTGATATTGAACTAAGTCATCCAATGTCCATGCTGCGATATCTGATTCATGCCCGATAACTGACCAACTATAGGGATGAGCTCGGAAAGCAGCTCCTTTTATCTCCTCCTGAAGCGTTCGCCAATTAGAGTTTTCAAGCCCCGTAGTACGCTCCGATGTGACTACGCCTCGTTCGCTCTCAACCATTTTTTCATTAATATCGAGACTGGCGATGCGATCGGCTTCCAGATCGAATATGCGCTCTAATGCATTGGCCGGAAACCAATCGGTATAAACCGTGATATTTTCCGTTGTATAGGCATTGTTGGCTCCACCAGCGGCCTCCATGGTGCGATCAAACATCTTAGGACCATATTTTTTTGCGCCATTGAACATCATATGTTCGAAGAAATGAGAGATACCGGTGATGCCTGGCACCTCATTTCTGGAGCCCACCTTCCAAAACAGGTACATATTGGCATTTGGAATAGATGCATCTTCCAAGACCATAATTTTCATGCCATTATCAAGCGTAAAGCTTTTGATATCTTCTACTTGCGTCGCCTGAGCCACCTGCGAGGTCATCATTAACCCCGCGGCCATTACCAGCGCCGATAATCTTCGGATCATTTTTAGCTCCTTCTAAATGAGCAAGACAGTTAAATAAAGTGCTTTAATCAATACAGAGACTTGGCCAGCATACCGATTAAAATCAAAGCAATTATAAGAAGTTAAAACAACGATAAGATCAAGCCCAAGAGTGCAGATCTTTGTAAGCTAATGCAACCAGCAAACTATACAGATGAACCAAAACAGCAGTAATATACTGATACTTAATAAAAATAGGGGATAATTGGTGGGAAGTTCAAACAGTTACGAATTTTCTTATTTGAATAGCATGCCTTGCAATACGGAGGTCACTGTTCAGGTGGTAACACCGAGTCAACCCATCAGGCTTAGAACTCGCCTCATCGGCGTCGATCCACATCGTTCAGTTATCTTTGCTTTAGGTTCAGATAACAGCTGGCAAGAGGCAAAAAAGTTTCTAAAGCCTGGCCAATCGATTATTGTTCGCCTTGTAAATAGTGATGAACCCGATGCTAATATTCTTGCCTTTCGTAGCTCTATCAGAAAGTTACTCAGCAGTACCGAACCTTGGTTAATCATCGATTACCCTAAGGCACTACAAAAAGTCGCACTTCGGCAGCACTCAAGGATCGCTATTAACCTGGAAGCCAGCATCCAGGTAATTCCAGCCGAAGGCTCTGATGAGGTAGCAACAACTCAGCTACTTTCACCGGGACAGCTAAGTAATATATCGATCAATGGCGGAGCTTTCATCGGCAAAATACTTCAAGAAATTAGCGTAGAGACCCCCTGCTTGTTACAAGTAAAAGTACTGCAAGAGACTGAAACAATGTCGATACCTATCACCATTAAGAATATCCAGGATATTGAATACGGAAGAATGTGTGGTCAGTACGGATTTGAGCTCAGCAGTGAACAGAGTGAAGCTGAAACCTTTGTTCAGAAGGTGATACTTAACCATCTGTTGCAACAGCCGAAATAGTATTAAGGCCCTCGGTGCTTAATAATTAAATTTTGAGAGGATTAAACAGGCCAAGGCGTCACTTCTTATGAAAGAACACCACATCCCTATCGACTATCTCTAAGTGCCAGTCAAAATGATGGGCGACCCACTCAAAGGTTTCAATGGAATAGAAACGAATATGTGTCGGGTCGTTCTTATAATACCACTGGCCAAATGCATCTGCGTCTACCATTCTGGAGGTCATCACAGCCAAGACACCTCCGGAAGCAAGTAAGGAGTCTAAACGCGTCAACAACGCCTTAGCATCTGCAACGTGTTCTATCACTTCTGTTATGGTGACAAAATCATAATAGTGCTCCAGCACCTCGGGGGTATTGTGGTAGTAAAGATCGTAGTTACTCACCGACAACCCTACCTCCTCAGCCATCACGCTTATAGTAGGTCCCGGGCCACATCCAAAATCTAATCCTTTAGCGTCATTAGGAAGCTGCGCAATAAGCGGCTCAAAAGTCCGGGATAAAAAGCGTCGATACGCTTTATCCTCAGGGTCATTTTCATGTTGATCATAGACAGACTTTTCGGCTTCGGCGCAGAGAAGGTACTCAGAGGGCACAACGACTATCAGGCAATGATTACATCTCAGATAAGATCTGCGTTTATCTTGGTAGAAAAAGAACAGCGAAGCTCTCCCGCAAAGGGGACAAGAATTCAAATGAACTCCCTAATGCCGCAAAGTACGCAACCCGTCATCATGGCTTAGGGAGCTTTCGTTGTTTATCTGCAGCCTCTTTCGCTTCTCTGAGATATTTCTCCTCTCGAGACTCACGATCATTAAACTGCTGCTGAGC
>SDWK01000521.1 GCA_004195335.1 Shewanella sp. | reverse complement strand
AATTGAGCTATAAGAAAACCATCTACAGGAAATAGCTCATGGATCAGCTAGCTAATCATTTTCATGCTCATGTGACAGAGTTAAACCAGCGGGTTGCAGAGATTATTGCCCGTGAAAACTTATCCGGTCTGGTGATTCACTCTGGTCAACCTCATCGACAGTTTCTCGATGATATGGATTATCCATTCAAAGTTAACCCTCACTTTAAAGCTTGGCTACCCATCTTAGATAACCCTCACTGCTGGTTATTAGTTAACGGCCGTGATAAGCCACAACTTATCTTCTATCGTCCAGTCGACTTCTGGCATAAGGTGGCTGATCTACCCGATGACTTCTGGGCTGCTCACGTCGATATTAAGTTGTTGACTAAAGCCGATAAAGTGGCTGACCTACTGCCAAAAGAAATTGCTGATTGGGCTTATATTGGTGAGCATCTGGATGTTGCTGAAGTGCTTGGTTTTAAGGCTCGTAACCCCGACGCCGTTATGAGTTACCTTCATTATCATCGCGCAACAAAGACTGAATATGAATTAGCTTGTATGCGTAAATCTAGTGAAATCGCAGTAAGGGGGCATGTTGCGGCTAAGAATGCTTTCTATAATGGTGGGTCAGAGTTTGAGATCCAGCAGCAATATTTGATGGCAACAAATCAAGGCGAAAATGAGGTCCCATACAGCAATATTATCGCTTTGAACCGGAATGCGTCGATACTGCATTACACCAAATTGGAACATCAACCTCCACTGCAGCGCCGTTCTTTTCTCATTGATGCTGGTGCCAATTTCTTCGGTTATGCCTCTGACATCACTCGTACATACGCATTCGAGAAGAATATTTTCAGCGAGCTTATCGAGGCGATGAATAAGGCTCAGTTAGAGATTGTCGCTATGATGCGTCCAGGAGTTAAATATGTAGATCTGCATATAGCGACTCATCAAAAAATAGCTGACATTTTGGTGGATTTCGATATTGCCTCCGGTGATCCTCAGGGGCTAGTTGAGCAGGGGATCACCAGTGTCTTTTTCCCTCACGGCTTGGGCCACATGTTAGGTTTACAGGTTCACGATATGGGGGGCTTCCTTCATGACGAACGTGGAACCCATATTGCTGCACCCGATACTCATCCATTCTTGCGTTGTACGCGCACATTAGCCGTTAATCAAGTGCTGACTATCGAACCGGGTTTATACATTATTGATTCTCTGCTTGATGGCTTGAAGCGAGATGAGCGTCAGAGTCAGGTTAATTGGAATACTGTGGATCAACTGCGTCCCTTTGGTGGTATCAGAATCGAAGATAACGTGATTGTTCACGCCGACCGCAACGAAAATATGACTCGTGATTGTGGTTTAGATTAATAGATCTGTCGCGAATTTCATTAAGCTAAGGGTGAGCGGTATTGACCGATAGTTATCAGATTCCATCGGCTGAGCTGGTGATTGAGGAGGAGATAAAGCGTAGTCGCTTCATCTCTGTTCTATTTCATTGTCAGTCTTACGACGAGTTGAAGTGTGTACTCACTAACATAAAGGCAGATTACCCAGGTGCAAACCATTATTGCTATGCTTTTGTCGCCGCAGAACCGGAAAATAGTATTGCTATAGGCTCAAGTGATGACGGAGAACCAGCCGGAAGTGCTGGTCGCCCTATGTTGGCGACGTTACAGGGAGCGAATGTCGGAGAGATAGGTGCTATTGTTGTACGTTATTTCGGCGGTACTAAATTAGGCGTCGGTGGGTTGGTCAGAGCCTACAGTTCTGGAGTTAAACAGGGACTCACTCAATTACAAACTGAGTTGAAGCAGATTAGATATCCAGGCTCGTTAGTGTGTGAGTATAGCCAGCTAAAAGATGTTGAGTATCTATTGAATCAATATGATGTGATTGTCGAAGATCGATCTTTTACAGAAAAGGTGACACTTCTGTTTGAGATCCCTAAGCGTTATCAAGAGACGTTGAATCTTGGTTTAGCAACGATGAGCCAAGGGATGTTGGCGGCAAAGTTTAAGAGTTAGTTCGTTAAGACTCATTCGTTAAGGTTATGGTCGTGATGACTGTGGCCAATTTGGATTTATGCTTGAGCGGATGAGAGTATATGGCTCGATGAGCCACAATGCTGTTGCGCGTTAACCATTTGTGCGAAAATGGTAAAGTACAGGTGTGCAAACTTAGGGAAGACTGAATAGCTTAATGCAATATAGAACAATAATAAGAATAACAGGCCTCTTAATGGGGTTGTTCTCGCTGTCACTACTTCCGCCGGCTTTGGTGGCTGTGATCTATAAGGATGGTGGCGGAACGGCATTTATACAGGCTTTTGCACTCAGTCTTTTTCTTGGGTTTATTCTTTGGTATCCAAACAGAAGACATAACAAAGATCTGCGTACCCGTGAGGGTTTCCTACTCGTGGTTCTTTTCTGGGGGGTATTGGGCTCTATCGGTGCTGTGCCTTTTATATTTTCCAGTCAACCTGACCTGAGTATGACCGACAGTTTTTTCGAGTCATTCTCAGCACTGACAACCACAGGTGCAACGGTGATCGTTGGTCTAGATTCACTTCCTAAAGCTATCCTGTTTTATCGCCACCTGTTGCAATGGTTGGGCGGTATGGGGATCATTGTGCTGGCTGTGGCAATATTACCTGTACTCGGTATCGGAGGGATGCAGCTCTATCGAGCCGAAATGCCGGGTCCTGTAAAAGACAGTAAGATGACCCCCAGAATTGCAGAGACGGCTAAGGCTCTCTGGTATATCTATTTTGCGTTAACAATTGCCTGTGCATTTGCTTATTGGGTGGCGGGCATGGATCTGTTTGATGCTATCTGTCACTCTTTCTCGACGATTGCTATCGGTGGTTTCTCCACCCATGATGCCAGTATTGGGTATTTTGATAGCACTGCAATTAACATGGTGTGTGTTGTTTTCCTACTCATAGCGGCACTCAATTTTAGCCTTCACTTCACTGCTTTTACGCGGCGAGGCATCAATCTGAAAATCTATTTTAGAGATGCAGAGTTTAAGGCTTTGATCGTCGTGCAGTTGGTTTTGACCGGGATCTGTTTTGCGACGCTCTACCACTCGGGGATCTATGATTCACCCGAAGAGACATTAGACTTTGCCCTGTTTCAGGCGGTTTCAATATCTACCACTGCAGGCTTCGGTACTGAAAGCTTTCATGTATGGCCACTCTTCCTACCAATGTTACTTATCTTCTCCAGCTTCATTGGTGGCTGTGGTGGCTCAACTGCCGGTGGTATCAAGGTGATGCGGATGATCTTGCTGTTGAAGCAAGGGTCGCGTGAATTGAAACGTCTTGTGCACCCAAGAGGAATGTTTTCAATCCGTATCGGAAATAAAGCTCTTCCTGAGCGTGTTATCGATGCTGTTTGGGGATTTTTCTCTGCCTATGCGCTGGTCTTCGTTATCTGTATGTTGGTTTTGATGGCTATGGGGATGGATAATATCAGCGCGTTTAGTGCTACCGCGGCTTGCCTGAATAATCTGGGGCCAGGTTTAGGCGAAGTTGCCAGCAACTATGCCAGTATCAGTGATGGCGCTAAGTGGGTACTGCTGATAGCTATGCTGTTCGGCCGACTCGAGGTCTTTACCTTATTGGTACTGTTTACACCGACATTTTGGAAAACCTAACTTTTACTTATTTGTAATCTTGTCTAAATTCGGGGGGAAAGCTTGTTTATTTCCTCTTAGAACGAATACGACTAACTTAACTTTGGAAATCTGATGAGCAATACATTAATAATTTATTCTACTGTAGATGGTCAGACAAAATCGATTTGCGAGCTCGTTCAAGGGATAAATAAGGGGGCGGGTAACCATGCCACTTTAGCTTCCCTCGATGAGGCTAAATTATTAAATTTAGCGGATTTTGATAAGATTTTGATTGGTGCAAGTATTCGTTATGGAAAGCACAGGCCAGAACTTTACCAGTACATTAATCGCCATCACGCCGTACTCAGTGCTAAACAGAATGCGTTTTTCTCTGTGAACGTAGTTGCCAGAAAACCTGAAAAAAACACTCCAGAAACGAATCCGTATATGAAGAAATTTTTGGAGTTGTCACTTTGGAAACCTCAACAGTTAGCCGTGTTCGCAGGAAAAATCGATTACCCCAAATATCGCTTCTTTGATAAGGCTATGATCCGCCTCATCATGTGGATCACCAAAGGCCCCACCGATACCAGCGGTACTTATGAGTTTACTGACTGGGAACAGGTTGAAGAGTTTGCCAAAGCATTTAGTGATAAATAGTGACTAGCAACAAACTAGGAGCTTGAAAGGGCGGTTTAAATTCATTTTTGTATGTTGTACAAAAAAGCCTGCTATCGAGCAGGCTTTTTTAGAAATAAGCATTCAATTGGCACAGTATTGTTTGTGTAAAATGGAGATGATTTCGGTGACTTGCTCATTCTTGAGTTTGTAGAAGACAACCTGAGAGCTTTTTCTCGTCTCCACCAAATCCTGTGCTCGTAGCACGGCAAGGTGTTGTGAAAGTGCGGACTGGCTTAGAGGAACCGTTTCATTTAACTCGGTAACACTATACTCATTTTCGAGTAATAAGCACAAAATCATCAAGCGATAGGGATTGGCGATTGCTTTCAGCCATTTCGCTGCGCTCTCAGCATTGGTTACCATTGCATCTACATCAATTTCTCTTTGCATACGGTTACTCACTTCAGGCCTTGAATTAGTTAATTCTAATTGAATTGGTTCATAAAGACAATAATACTCAGCGATAGCGCGGATCTCAATTTTTACTTTAAATTATATGAGCTAGAGCTAATTTGTGATCAATTATCCTGTTTATTAATGGACTTACTGTAACAATAGATGAAGATATCAGAATATTAACCGGGTATATCGATGAAATCAGTTCTAGTACTTTATTACTCTCGAGGCGGACATACCGCTAAGATCAGCCGTGCCATTGCTGAGCACATTGAAAATGGTGGCAATAAATGTGCGGTAATGCATATCAGTGAGGCAGTAAAAGAGGGCTTGGACTGGTCAGAGTATGACTGTGTCGCCTTGGGTGCCTGTGTCATGTATGGCACTTACGATAAGAGTGTCTTCGAGTTTACGACAAAACATCAGGCAGCCTTAAGTGAGAAGCCGAGCAGCTTCTACAGTGTTAACGTCGTTGCACGTAAGCCTGAAAAGCGCGTGCCTGAAAATAATAAATACTTGCAGAAATTTATCGAGTTATCTCCCTGGAAACCGAAAGATGTCAAAGTGATTGCCGGTAAAGTTGATTATCCATCTTGGCGTTGGTGGGATAGGTTGGCTATCCAATTCATCATGAAGATGACCGATGGTCCTACCGATCCTAAATCAGTCATTGATTACACTGACTGGGATGACGTAAAAGTCTACGCCGATCACTTGGTTAGTTTGGCTGACTAAAATTCAGCTTTTTTATAAATCAAGCTTCGCTTGATAAAGGTCGTGGGTTTCCAACCCACACCCGGGCAAGGAGGACTGCTCGTCCTCATCCTCCTTGCATCCACCTATGACGCCCCGGCGAAGTTGTATTCCTTCTTTTGTTTTTGAAAATAGCTAACGCTTCCGATGGGGCATCCAAGCCCCCCGAAAGCTATTGCCACATCCATGTGGTAATCACGCTATTTACTTCAACAAACTCCAGCAACTTCCAACGGGGTAAATAGTGCCTCTTCGACATGACGCTTTTGATTGAATATGTTTACACTAAGTGCCTAATCGAAGAAGGGGAATTTCCGAGTGCAAGCGCGGCTGTGACCGTCCGTGACATGGCGAGGTTTCACATAGTGAAACTCTCCGAGCGAGAGATAGGGATATCGAACTGGCATTCAAACATGGAGGTTGTTTGTTACGGCCGAAGCTATAGGGACATACTTGTGCTGTGTCACAGAAGTGTTTACGCATCTAGCGAGCCGCAGGCTATAAATTACATTGAGGTTATGGCGTCCCATAAAACGACCAAATACAAAACCAGCCAAATGAATCAAAGCAAGAACCGACCCAAGTACTTCGAACTAGTACTTCCAAAAGCCTGGGTGGAATAACACTGCCACGGTCAGAATTTCCAATCTTCCTAATAGCATGCCAATAGCCAGCGCCCATTTGGCGACATCGGGCAGGGTCGAGAAATTACCCGCCGGTCCAATGATGTGTCCAAGTCCCGGGCCCACATTTGTTACCGCGGTTACAGCGCCGGTAAAACTGGTTGTGGGATCGAGTCCGGTCATCACTAAGATGACTGAGAGTACGACGATAACCAGCATAAAAAGCAACACGAAGGCAACCAGCGAGCGGACAATATCTTCGCTTATCACTCGGTTGTTGTATCTTTCTTTAAAGACGCCATTGGGGTGGAACTGCTGCTTGAGTTGCTCCCGCATAATTGCGATGGCTATCTGAAAGCGGAAAATCTTGATGCCGCCGGATGTAGAGCCAGAGCAACTGCCTACAAACATCAAAAACAAGAAGGCGACATTGGCTAATGCCCCCCAAGCCGTGTAATCGGTGAGACCATAACCTGTAGTCGTTACCACGGATACGACATTAAAGCTGGCTAAACGTAGTGCATCTATTGGCATCATTTCATGACCCAGCCATAACCAGAAGGCTAGGCCGATAGATACTGTCGATAAAAATAACAGAAATCCTTTAACCTGAGCGTCATTCCAAACCCACAAGGATCGATGCTGAATACAGTTGACGAACATTAATAATGGTAAGCCTCCGGCCGCCATAAAGAGTATGCCTACCCAGTGCGCCTGATGGGAAAAGGCAGCCATAGAGCTATCTGAGGTAGAGTAGCCTCCCGTCGATAATGTTGTCATCGAGTGATTGATGGCTTCAAACCAGCTCATACCAGCCCAGTGGTAGGCGAGACCGCAGCAAATGGTCAAGAAGATGTAGATGTAGAAAAGATGCTTAGCCATATCTTGAGTGCGAGGAATAGCCTTATCACTCCAGTCGGATGACTCGGTTCTGAATAATCTCATGCCACCGACATTGAGGAAGGGAAGTACGGCAACAGCCATCACGATAAAACCTATACCGCCCATCCATTGGAGCAGAGAGCGCCAGATCAATATGCTGTGATCCATGTTGTCTAAGCCTGACAAGACGGTTGACCCTGTTGTCGTTATACCGGACATGGTTTCAAAAAATGCGTCGGTATAATTAATGCCGTGATAAAGGGTGAATGGCATTGCGGCAAAAAAGCTAACGATTAACCAGGTTAAGCTGGTTAACAGAAACATATCACGGATGTTCAGGTGAAGTTGATGACCTCTGCCCTGATGCATGCAGGCACTGGCACATGTACCCGTGAGCAACGAGGCGAACATAAATGCGCCCACCGTTTCTTCGCCATAAAACAGGGCAAAGAAAAGCGGGACGAACATAAATACTGTCAGCGTCGACAGAAATATGCCCAAAATAAACAGCAGAGGTCGAAGATTCAGCATAACGACTCAACCCTTTGAAAAACGTCGCTTGACGATAAGATGCTAGAAGAAAAAAGCACTTGGTTGGAACAGTTTTTCGACTTCACCGATAAACTTCTTGTTTACCAAGAAAAGAATGACGTGATCGCCTTGTTCGATGACTGTTTTATCATGAGCCATCAGTACCTCTTCGTCGCGGACGATAGCACCGATGGTCGTGCCGGGGGGTAACTTGATATTGCCTATCTGTTTACCCACCACTTTTGACGTTTTTGAGTCGCCATGGGCGATCGCTTCGATAGCTTCGGCAGCACCGCGCCTGAGTGAATACACATTACAGATATCACCTTGGCGGATATGAGTGAGCAATGCTGAAATAGTCGCTTGTTGTGGAGAAATTGCGATATCAATATTAGCCTCTTGAACGATATCCACATAAGCTTCGCGTTGGATTAGCACCATTACCTTCTTCGCACCCATGCGTTTAGCCAGCAGGGCTGCCATGATATTGGCTTCATCGTCATTGGTTACTGCAATAAATACGTCAGTTTGATCGATATGCTCCTCGAGCAGTAACTCTTGATCGGAGGCATCACCACAAAAGACCGTGGTGTTTTCGAGTTTTTCAGACAGCTCCTCTGCACGCTCTTGTCGATGTTCAATCAGTTTTACCGAGTGATTACGCTGTAGTTGCTGAGCGAGTCCAAAACCGATATTTCCACCGCCGGCAATCATAATATTACGGTAGGTGTTATCCAGTTTCTGCATCTCACTCATGACTGCGCGAACATGACGGCTGTCGGCGACGAAGAAAACCTCATCATCGGCTTCAATAATCGTGGTACCGCGAGGCATGATTGGGCGCCCCTGTCTGAAGATTGCAGCTACCCGGGTATCAATATTTGGCATATGTTCACGAAGAGCGGCCAGAGCATTACCGACGAGAGGGCCCCCATAATAGGCGCGAACGGCAACCAGACTTAATCGTCCCTCGGCAAATTCGAGAACCTGAAGGGCGCCGGGATACTTGACCAGCCTGCGAATATAGGCGGTAACGAGCTGCTCGGGTGCGATCAGCTCATCAATAATAAAACCACCACGAGGGCTATTATCATTTTGTTTAGTTTCGGTGTTGATAAACAGCTTATCGCGTAATGCCAGGTATTGCTCGGAGCGGATCCGGGCAATTTTAGTGGGCGTCCCGAAAAGCGTGTATGCCATCTGACAGGCTGACATGTTGCACTCATCACTGTTGGTGACGGCAATCAGCATATCGGCATCTTCGGCTCCCGCCTCTTTTAAGATATTGGGATGAGCGCCATGACCGAAAACAACTCGCAGATCATACTTGTCCTGTAGTGCGCGTAATCGACCCCTATCATTATCGACGACTGTGATATCGTTATTCTCACCGACTAAGTTTTCGGCTAGCGTTCCACCAACCTGGCCTGCACCTAAAATGATAATTTTCATGGTGTTGCTTTATCCCTTTACCAGCCGTGCGTAGTAAAACCCATCCATATTCTCTAATCCAGGTGTGATTTGCCAACCTATATCATCAGGGTGGTTTTGCGCATCGATTGGAACGAGAGTTGCGTCAGCGGCTCTCTCTAGGAAGGCACTGATCTGTTGTTGGTTTTCCTGAGGCAGAATTGAGCAAGTCGCGTAGAGCAGTGTGCCACCGGGCTTGAGCCACTGCCAACAGTGATCCAATATCTTACTCTGCAGTGAGGCCAACTCTTCGATATCGGCTTGTTTTCTTAGCCATTTGATATCAGGGTGACGACGGATAACACCGGTTGCCGAACAGGGAGCATCGAGTAGGATTCGATCAAACTTGTCGCCTTGCCACCATGAATCTATATCGGCCGCATCGCCATGGATCAGTTCTGCATTGAGCGACAGACGATCAAGGTTTTGTTGGACTCGCTCTAGACGATTGGCGTCAAAATCAACGGCAACCAATTTAATATTGGGGGCTTGTTCTAATAGATGACAAGTTTTACCGCCAGGTGCCGCGCAAGCATCGAGAATTAATTCCCCATCGATAGGGGCGAGTAGAGTGGCTGCCCATTGAGCCGCACCGTCCTGAACCGAGGCCGCTCCTTCCTCAAAGCCGGGAAGTTGCATAACATCTTTAGGGCTCTCGAGTAAAATTGCATCGCTGGTCTTACCTGCAGAAGCTTGGATCTCCATTTCGGCAAGTAAGGTTAAGTACTCATCACGAGTTTGCGACAGCTTATTGTTGCGTAACCACATAGGTGGGCGCTGATGGCTTTGTTCAATGATCTCTTTCCAGTTTTCAGGATAAGCCTCTTTGAGCCGCTTGATTATCCAGGCTGGGGTGTTCAGAGCTAAGGTTTCGTTGTCTGTAGGCAGGGGCTTCTCTTGACGCTGAATATTGCGCAGTACACCGTTGACAACTTTTACCAGACCGTCAAATTTGAGTTGTCGACAGGCCTCGGCGGTTTCTGAAATGGCAGCATGACTCGGAATACGGGTGAAATAGAGCTGATAGCAACCAACGAGTAACAGTTGGTGCAGTATTCTTTGCTTGCCTTTCAAGGGGGTGCTCATGCAGTCACTGACTAATTTATCAAGCTGAGGCAGGTGGCGCATAACGCCATAGCTGATCTCGGCCATGAGTGCCTTATCTTTACCACTTTCAAGATGTCTTTGCTGATCCGGTAGTGCGACTGACAGTGACACCCCTTTTTCCAACACCTGAAATACGACCTTGGCCGCTAATGCTCGCAAATTCATGTAACTGAGCCTCTTTCTGCCGTTGGCTCTGTGCCAATCAGCTTTTTACTATTTAAGAGTGTGCCAGGAGCAAACCACTCCGCACGAGAATTCAAAATATCGGCGACATTCAATGGCTTCTTGCCGGGCAATTGCATATTAAGCAGAGTTAACACGCCGTCGCCTGTGGCAATATCTATACCCTGTTTCCCCGCTGATATAATGGTTCCTGCTGGAGCATCACTATCGATGTCGCTGACCGCAGATTCTCTTACTTTGATGCAGGCATCCTGGTGGGTAAAGTGGCTAATAGGCCATGGATTAAAGGCTCTGATTTCACGCCACAGTTCGAGTGCCGATTTACTCCAGTCAAGCTCCGCTTCCTCTTTGCTGAGCTTTTCTGCGTAATTAGCTAGGCTTTCATCCTGCTTCTCTGCCACTAACTCACCTTTGGCTAATCCAGTCAACGCGTTAATTAGGGCATCTGGCCCCTGTAACGCTAGCTTTTCATAGAGGCTTGCCGAAGTGTCTTCATCTTCAATCGGTAACAGGGTTTTCAGTAACATGTCGCCAGTATCCAGACCTATATCCATCTGCATGATGGTGACGCCTGTTTCTGTGTCTCCAGCCCAAAGTGCGCGTTGGATTGGCGCCGCACCACGCCAGCGAGGTAATATTGAGCCGTGAACATTGATGCAGCCAAGTTTTGGTGTGTCGAGTACCACTTTGGGTAAGATCAGTCCGTAAGCGACAACCACCATAATATCGGCATTTAGGCTGGCCAGCTCTGCTTGAGCCTGCTCATCCCGAAGAGATTTTGGTTGAAAAATGGGAATGCTATGCTCAAGGGCCAGACTTTTTACGGGACTCGCTTGCAGCTTCTTTCCGCGCCCAGCCGGTCTATCTGGTTGTGAATAAACACCGATAATATTGTGTTCAGAATCAATCAGTGCTTGCAGATGGCGAGCCGCAAAATCTGGAGTACCAGCAAAAATAATGTTTAATGGTTTCAAATAAGGGTTATCCTTGTTTAGCTTCGAGCCTAGCTGCTTTTTCGAATTTCTGTTTAATTCTTTGACGCTTTAATGGCGACAGGTAATCCACAAATAGCTTACCGTTAAGGTGGTCTAATTCGTGTTGCAGACATATTGCAAACAACCCATCTGCATCTAAGGTAAATTCAACACCTTCACGATCGAACGCTTTAATCGTTACCGATTCGGCGCGATCTACGTTGGCATAGATACCGGGCACAGAAAGGCAGCCCTCTTCATTAGTACAATTACCTGTACGAGCAATTATCTCCATATTGATAAATATTTTGGGTCTCTCTACATCGTCTTGTAGATCCATTATTATCAATTGTTGATGAAAATCGACTTGCGTTGCAGCCAGTCCGATCCCCTTCTCTTCATACATGGTGTCGAACATACTATCGATTTGTACCTGCAGATCAGCGTTGAACACTGCTACAGGCACCGCAATCGTGCGTAATCTCTCATCGGGGAAACGTAAAACTTTTAATAAACTCATACATAAACTCTTAACAAGTCTGTCAAATATTTATCAGTTGGTTATACTGACTTTAGTTAATGGCTTAATTTTAATCCTTAGCGGCATTCAATAACAGTAAAAGCTCTATTAAAAGAGCAAACAGCATGGAAAACCCCATGAAACGACTAATTTTACTCGCTTTAATGATAATAAGTTGTTCGTTCGTGTTTGCGGATACTTTGACATTAAAGTCCGGGCACCCAGATTCTTATGTTGTAAAGAAGGGAGATACCCTCTGGGACATCTCTGAATATTTTTTAAATGATCCTTGGCGTTGGCCTAAACTCTGGGGCGTAAATCCTCAAATAGCTAACCCCCATCTCATATACCCAGGTGACAGACTTACCTTAGTATTTATCGATGGTGAACCAAGGTTGGTGGTTAAACCGCATATTCGCAAAAGCCCTGAAGGTCGAATATTACCCAAAAACGGGGCTATTCCAGCGGTTGACTTGTCCCTGATTAGTCCATTCTTGGTGCAAAATAGAGTTGTTGATGGTGATTGGTTTGATGAGCAGCCCATGGTCATGGGCGGTGAGAGTCAGTCAAAATACCATATAGTTAACGATATTATCTATGTTCAAGATGAGCTCACCTTAGGTGATAAATTTGGTGTGTATGCTCCAGGACGTGAGTTTGTTAGCAAGGAAGAGGGCGAGGCCTTGGGACGTGAGGTGATATTGACCGCAAGTGGTCGTGTCATTGAGTCCGGTCCCATTTCTAAAGTTAGGTTGCTGAGTAATTTTCGTGAAACCAAAGCCGGATATCGGGTTTTACCGGTCGAAGACGATTCTTTGCTCCCCGCTTATTTTATGCCCAGAGCGGCTAAGTTGGAAACTCCGGCATCGGTTATAGCGTCAGATACTCACAATAGAGAGATGGGTAAAATGGATGTTGTCTATATAGATAAAGGCAACCAAGATGGCGTGGAAACCGGGCATGTGTTCTCTATCTTTAGAGAGGGCGCCGACATTGTAGTTAATGGTGATGAACAGCCTGTGCAGCCTCAGGATCGTAGTGCATATGAGAGGTTGTTAACTGGGATTTCCTCCGGTAATGCAGTAAAAATGCCAGATATCTATCGTGGGAAATTGATGGTGTTCAAGGTCTTTGATAAAACCAGCTTAGCTTTAATTATGGTAAATGAAAGGCCTGTACGAGTTGACGATAAACTTATCCAACCAAGCTCTCTATTGGCTGGTGATTAGTATATAACTGAAAGATTGAAATCGCTTACGAGGTGATCAATTACTGAAAAACTGGTCGATTGGCTGGTTGTTAGTGCTGTATCTGGGCTAGGGCCAGCCCGGATTCAACAATTACTCAACTACATGGATGTAGAAGAACTTAGGCAGAGGTTGGAGCATGAAAAAGATGCTTTGCCTCTACCGGAAAGTCTGCTCAAGCGTAAGCTTGCCCCCGATTTCTCTCTTGTCGATTCGGCGTTAGACTGGTTACAAAAATCATCACATCACCATATTGTCACCTTCGATGATCCTCATTATCCGAATTTGTTGAAACAGATATCAGATCCTCCGTCAGTATTGTTTGTCAAAGGTGAGCCGGACGCGCTTCTTCTACCGAGTATTGCCGTTGTTGGAAGTCGCGCAGCAACGAGTGCCGGTTTACAATCAGCTTATCAACTCGCGGGTGAACTCGGTAAGCTTGGTTTTTCTGTATCCAGTGGATTGGCGGCGGGAATCGATGGCGCAGCACATCAGGCATGTATTGATAACAATGCCAGAACTATCGCGGTATTGGGAACGGGGGTTGAAGTTATTTACCCACGTCGACATAAGAAGCTATACGAGAATATTCAATATCATGGGGCTGTCATCAGTGAGTTTTGGCCGGATGTCAAACCTTATGCTGGAAATTTTCCGAAACGAAACAGGATTATCAGCGGTCTATCATTAGGTACCCTAGTTGTTGAGGCTTGTCGTAAAAGTGGCTCGTTAATCACTGCAAGATTGGCGTTGGAACAGGGAAGGGAGGTATTTGCTGTTCCGGGAAATATTTTGGGTGGGCAGAGTCAGGGTTGCCATGATTTATTACGAGATGGGGCAAAACTTGTCGAGAATACGGCCGATATAATAGAAGATGTGTCAGCTTTATGTGATTTTCACCTTGAAGAATTGAAACTTCGTCACCATATAGGGGGGGAGAACGCTTCAGATTTGCCATTTACCTCACTGTTAGCTAGTGTTGGTTATGAGACCACATCAATTGATGCTGTGGTTGAGCATAGTGGGAAAACCATAGAGTTAGTATTAGAGCAAATGCTTGAACTTGAGCTGCAAGGTTGGGTCGCTGTAGTACCCGGTGGTTATGTAAGACTAAGGAGGAGCTAGTCATGTTTGATATCCTCATGTATCTATTTGAAAACTATGTTCACAGCGAAGTAGAATTCTTAGTGGATGAAGATGAGCTTACTCAGGAGCTCACACGGGCTGGTTTTCATCAGACCGACATTATTAAGGCATTATCTTGGCTTGAACATTTAGCCGAGTTGCAAGAGGGTGATACCCCGTATCTTTGTGATCATACCCAGCACTCTTTCCGAATTTATACGGAGGAAGAGATGGATAGGCTTGATGTCGAATGCCGTGGTTTTCTTCTTTTTCTGGAACAGATTAAAGTGCTTAGTGTTGAAACCCGTGAAATGGTGATCGACCGGGTAATGGATTTGGATGAGCCTGCGCTGATTTTGGAAGATCTTAAGTGGGTTGTATTAATGGTGTTATTTAATGCTCCAGGAAATGAGTCTGCTTATGAACAGATGGAAGATCTGATCTTTGAGCAGCCCGATGGACGATTACACTCTTAACTTCGCTTGAAATAAGAAGGAGGCATAACGCCTCCTTTTTTGTGTCTGGAGCATTTGCTCTTATATAAGCCTTAAGCTCATTTCTTTCTCATTCGATAAAATTAGTAATGCCTATGGGTATCATCTTTTACCAAGTGAGTAGGTCGCAGGTAATCTCGGTAGCTATATCGGTTTTGCTTATTGAGTCTGGGTTGAGCTTTCTCTACGCTATCATCAAATTGTTCCACCTGCATATTTAGCCAATCTGAAAATTGAGCCTGATGGTCAGTGAGCTTAGCCATTAACTTGGCGTAACCTTCAAAATAATCCGTTTTTAAATAGTGACTCAATTGAACGAAATCTGAATGGTGGTTTTCAACCAGAAAGCGCACTGCCATATAACTCCATTTATAGGTTCTGTCTTGCCCGTCTTTATACTCAGTGGCAAATATTTCTTCAAGGCTGGGTGCCTTATCAATATCTTTCTTGATTACTTTTAGGGTATTTGGATTGTCGCTGCCCTTAGATATGTATTCTGCTAAGCCTTCCGACCACCACACCATCTTTTCCGGGAAGTGCCCGAAACCGCCATATTTGACGAAATGTCCGTCAAGGTAATGTACGTACTCATGGTTGAGGTTCCAGATTGCAAATTCAGGTTCGATCCAGAATTGTCGGTAGGCGAAAAATGTGGCCTGGTTGCCTGGCTTTGACGGAGTGCCTTCGATGTACATACCGCCATTATCTGTATCTATATCGAAAAGTAGTTGTCCGTAAGCGTTGTACTGGCTCCAGTTCTTAAATGCCACAACACGCAGTGCATTGTTGAAGTCATTGGCGGTAGGCTGATCTTGAGTTTCCAGAACTTGATGAAAGTTGGCTTCTTGGGAGGTGAGTTTAGTACAACTTGTCGCAAGTTCTTGCTCATTTAAGTCTTGTGCAAGAATGAACAAGCTATCAGAGCAGAAATGCTTGATAGGCAGAATATCTTCTAATTTGGGTATATGGCAGATTTCACTGCTTTCCTGGCATGCTTCTTTACCCGCAAAAGCGTTGACATGATAGCCAAGCGTATAAGTATCTTTAGCTTTCTCGCCGCGTAACTTTACATCTTGCTTCGCTATGTCGGCAACTTCGTCATCGATCCTCTGTTCTGAAGGCGTTGGTTCATCATTCTCACTTGCCGGAAGCGATAAACGATATAGCCCTAGAGCCCAATAAGCATTTGCCTTAGGCCAGTCATTACCTGCTCTTATACTTGCCGTCGAGGCGGCAAACTCCAGGAGAGGACGCGCTAAATTCTGTTTTACCAATAACTTGTTAAGCTCTCCATCTGCTGCTTTTCTGGCTGTATTTAATAGTAGGCCATAGGCTCTAAGCGTTTCCCAAAGGGCGTAGTCATTATCTGTATTGGAAGCGCTCTGTCCGAGTGAGAATAGTTGTGAGTCGAGTTGGGGTAATAGGCTGGCAAGTTGTTCTGCACGTTCATTATTAGCGTAGTAACGATACAGGGTGACAGCATATTGTTCCTGTAGCCGAGAGGAACGACTATATAACTTATTATTGGCGAGTTGTTTAAGTCCAAAGGTGAGTGATTCATAGCTTGTGTCATCAAGCTCATCGATGGGCCCAAAATAGCTAAACGCGCGTAGGTAATAAAGAAGATGATTGGCCTGCTGCAGATCGCTTGTTGTCGCTAAGGCAAGGCCTATCTGTTCAAATGTATGTTTGTTTAACTGCGGGTTACTGGCATCAAAAAATGAATCTTTATTCGACAGATTAATCTGGCTGACGAGTGTCTGGTCTACTATTAAGTTGGGGGAGCTGCTACACCCATTTAATGTCATGAGTGTGGGAGAGATAAGCGTGATGGCAATAAGAGAACGGCGTAACATGATAACTCCTTACTTTTTGCATACAATATACTTGCGTTATTGGCATATAGCCAAGGTTAATTAGTCGCAATTGCCATTTCCCTGCATTGTCATAGCTTGATAAAATATGAACACCTTCTGTAAGTGAGATAACCATGTCTAAGATCGATCAACAGCTGTTTAGTTCCCATGAGCATGCACTGGAGAAAGAGTTTGAGCTTTGTCCAAAATGTGGATGTGAACTATCGATAAAAAATAGTAAACATGGTGGTTTCATCGGTTGTAATAACTATCCAACCTGTGATTATTCCCGGCCACTAGTGCAACACGAGTCGATAGAAACCCAGGTGATAGAGGGATCTCAATGTCCTGAGTGTGGGCACGAGTTAGCCGTAAAGTCTGGACGATTTGGCATTTTCATCGGTTGTACTCAATATCCGGAGTGCAAACATATTGAGAAACAAGACCAAGAGGTGGGAGGGGAAGAGATACCTTGCCCTATCTGTGATAAAGGCCACGTTGAGCATAGGACCAATCGTTTTGGTAAAAGTTTTTATGCATGCAGTGGTTACCCTAAATGCAAGTTTCTTGTTAATTACCCACCAGTGCATGAAACCTGTCCCGATTGTGGCTTTGGTATATTGGTTGAACGTAAGGGAGCGGCAGGGCCACGTTTAGAATGTCCTAAAAAGCAATGTAAATATAAGCGCCCCCTATAGGGCGAGATTGTTAGTATTAGGGAACTCTGTATAATTCCATTTATCGAGTTAGTGGTGTTTAAACCGCTTGGTTAAGCAAGTATTTATTTAAGGTTTTGTTATGTTGCAACAGGCTCCAGACGAGGTTCAGGAGATTATTGAGCAGGGCGGTGTCGTTGCTTACCCTACCGAGGCCGTCTATGGGTTAGGTTGTGATCCTGATAATGATGTAGCAATAGGTCGATTGCTTGCATTAAAGCAGCGCCCTTGGCAAAAAGGACTTATCTTGGTTGCCAGTGATTATCAACAGCTACTTCCCTATATTGATGAATCAAAGCTAACCAATGAGCAGTTAAACAAGGTTTTTGTTAAGTGGCCTGGGCCATTTACCTTTATCATGCCGATTAAGCCTGGGATCTCAAACTTGCTATGTGGCAGTTTTAACTCTCTCGCGGTGAGAGTGTCTTCTCATCCGACTATTCAAGCTATCTGTCAGCTAATGGGTAAGCCACTGGTTTCGACTAGCGCTAACCATGCCGGCGACCCCCCTGCGATGACCAGTAATGAGATCATTGCCAAATTTGATGGTGAGATCGATGCTCTGATAGCTGGCTCTCTTGGGGCAGAGCGAAAACCTTCGACAATCATCGATGCGATTAGTGGCGAAGTGTTACGTTAGACAATAGAAAAATCAATAATAAAAAGGAATCATTATGTCTGTGCCTGACACCAGTGCTGTAAAGGCGTTTTTACTCGATCTTCAGCAACGAATTTGTGAAGGTTTGGAACGGTTAGATGGAGATGGGACGTTTGAAGCCGATTCATGGAAGCGTGAAGAGGGCGGCGGCGGTACGAGCCGTGTATTAACTAATGGCAAAGTATTCGAGCAAGCTGGTGTAAACTTTTCTCATGTTACTGGTGCCGCGATGCCAGCATCGGCAACGGCTCATAGGCCCGAACTGGCAGGCCGCAGCTTTGAGGCTATGGGGGTTTCGTTAGTTATTCACCCAAACAATCCATTTATCCCTACCACTCATGCCAATGTTCGCTTCTTTGTCGCTCAAAAAGAGGGGGCTGATCCTGTCTGGTGGTTTGGCGGTGGTTTCGATCTTACTCCTTATTATCCGTTTGAAGAGGATGTGATCGAGTGGCATCAAAATGCCTATGATTTATGCCAGCCATTTGGGGAATCCGTTTATCCCAAATATAAAAAGTGGTGTGATGAATACTTCTTCTTACCGCATCGTAATGAAACTCGTGGCGTTGGTGGTTTGTTCTTCGATGATCTCAATCAAGACGGATTCGAAAAAAGCTTCGAGTTTATGCAGGCTGTCGCTAATAGTTTCTTAACTTCATATGCTCCGATTGTCGAACGCCGTAAAGATACCGAATATGGTGAAAAAGAGCGGGAGTTCCAGCTATATCGTCGTGGACGTTATGTTGAATTTAATCTTGTCTACGATAGAGGAACCTTGTTTGGCTTACAAACAGGTGGCCGAACGGAGTCAATATTGATGTCTATGCCGCCGCTGGTCCGTTGGCAGTACGCCTATACACCGGAAGAAAATTCGGCTGAAGCACTTCTATATACCGACTTCTTGAAACCGAAAGACTGGTTAGGCTTAGAAAAGTAAATATTGCTTATCAGCATAGACAGAGGAGTATTATCAGAACGACTCTGATGTCTATGCAGTATTCCGAGCCCATAGTCCGTTGGCAGTATGCCTACACACCGGAAGAAAATTCGGCAGAAGCACTTCTTTATACCGACTTATTAAAACCGAAGGATGGGTTAAATTTAGATGAATAACTGATTAATTAGCGTAACCAATTAGCCTATTATTATGGTTATTGGTTACGCATGTTGTCGGCTAAGATAATTATGGCCTGAAATGTTGCTGTTTGGTGCTCCAGCATCTTAATTCAAATATCAATGGCTTGCTTCATGCAAAACAACCACTGGTCATGCATTTCAACATTTATCTTAAATGGCATATAGCGTTCTCTTAATGCAGGGTATCCATATATTTTCTCAAACAAACCTGGACCACCTAGCCAGCCACTAAGAAATTCAAATAACTTCTGCTCTGATTCTTCAATTGGTCTTTGATGAATTGAAAGCAGCTCGTTGGCACTGTCTTGCTGCTGCATCTGCAGATAAAATTGGTGAGCTAAAGCGCGTATTACAGGCTCACCACCGATAAGAACATAGGCATTAGATTGTCTAAGATCTCTGGATTCATTCATCTCTTGCTGTGAGCTGGACTTATTTTGCAAGATTCTTTTAAACCAATTCATAATAAGATTTGATAAGGGCAGATG
>SDWK01000780.1 GCA_004195335.1 Shewanella sp. | reverse complement strand
CTATTCGTCGGCAGCGTCAGATGTGTATAAGAGACAGGATCTCAAGTAACCGTACAATCGCGTGCGCGCAATCGTCTCACCGCTGTTCCTAAAAGGAAAAAGCTATGTTTGAACAACTTCAGATCATTAACCAGCGCCCGGCACCCTTCTCTGTCTACACCGTCGAAGAGCTCTGGACCGACCCATACACAAGCGAGCAGATGTTGAAGTACCATCTCAACGAAGACCTCGCCATGGCTTCCCGCACCAGAGAGACGATCGAAAGCACTGTGGCCTGGATGCAATCGCGCTTCCAGATCGGCAGCAACACCACCATCGCCGATTTCGGCTGCGGCCCCGGGCTCTACACCACCCGTTTCGCCAAGACAGGTGCGCAGGTCACTGGCATCGACTTTTCTGCCAACTCGATCCGCTACGCTAAAGAAGTCGCCGCACAGGAAAATCTGTGCATCGATTATCAACAACAGAATTACCTCGACTTCAAAAGCGATCAAAAGTTTGACCTGATCTGCATGATCATGTGCGACTTCTGCGCCCTCAGTCCGCAACAACGACAGCACCAACTCGGCATCTTCCACAATCATCTCAAAGACAACGGAGTGCTGTTCCTTGATGTCTACTCACTTGCCAGTTACCACCAGCGTCTGGAACAATCAATGTATGAGTTCAAGCAGTTGCATAGCTTCTGGTCAGCCGAGGATTATTACGGCTTCGTGAATACCTTCAAGTATGATCAGGAAAAAGTGGTACTCGACAAATACAGCATCTTTGAGGCAAACCGCTCGCGGGTCATCTACAATTGGCTACAATATTACAGTCTGGAGACTTTGACCAAAGAGTTTACAGAGAATGGTTTCAAGATTGGAGAGGCTTTAGCCGATACGGTCGGCACGCCTTATAGTGAGGGTATGACTGAGATTGCTGTGGTGGCACGGAAAAGAGATTGAGTAGGTTTATTTGAGGTCTGTAAACGAATACGGTGACACGCACAATGTGTGTCACCGTATTCAAATGTTGCAAAGGACAGTTAAAGGGTTGCTTTTGGTATCAAAAACAAGCTTTTAAGGCCTAAAAAAGCAGCTTCTTGACTACTCTTTCGATTAATTACAGCTGCTTGGCTTGGTCCGACCCCAACGGCTATCCCAACAGCTATAATTGCGGGCACAACCCCCACGAAGAATGCCCGGAGAGGGTGAACCCTGTCGTTGTGGAATTTCTCACGCAGCATGACGAACCTCATATTAAACTGAGCGAGGAGAAAACATGAAAGTCGAAGAATTATCCCAATATGGAAAAACTCTCTCAGGTCTTCCAAAAGAGGTCATGAAGAAACAAATGGTTATTGTGTTCCGCGAAATCCGAACGAAATTTGGATTGTTGGGCATATTACCTTTTTTCGTCAAAGTGCTATTAGAGCAAAGAGCACTAAAAAAGAACTACCCTGAAGCTTACCAGGAAACGCTTAAGCTTAGTGAAGACGCAGCTAAAGAAATCCCTATGCTGATTGCAATGTTCAATATTATTGCCAGAAAAGAGGGGCGGGAAAATGCCTATGAGTTTGTAAAGGGCATTTTTCAAAAGGTCGCCGTATACAGTATGCCCGCCATGTACCAGATTGATGACCTTGTAAAGTGCGAAGGTGACCCCTTCGAGAATTTCGTGAAATTCACTGTCGCCTGGTTTGAGGCCATGAATGAAGAGGGCACATGGAAAGTAGATGAAATGAAAGAAGAAAAAGACAAACTGACGTTCACCGTGACTGAATGCACAAACTGCACTCTTGGTGAAGCTTATGATTGTCCCGAAATAGCAAAGCTTGGCTGCGATCACGATTTAGCTGGATATCCTGTCATCCTTGACAGGGTTAATGCAGAGTTCAGGAGGCCCCATGCCATTGCAAAGGGAGATGAGTATTGTGATTTTCAGTTCTATAGAAAAGGTACGGCACCAGACACAGAACATTTAAATAAATAAGGTGCGGGGACACTAAATATTGTGTGACAGGGATTTGTGACAGGGACGGGTAAGTGTCACC
>SDWK01000229.1 GCA_004195335.1 Shewanella sp. | reverse complement strand
AGATGTGTATAAGAGACAGTGATGAAGGGGTGCTGCACCTTCTTGCGGAAGTTGCGGCTATCGACGTCGATGCCTGTATCCGCCAGTAGATCGAATTCTTGATCGGTTAAAACAGAGGATCCATTGTCGTATGCTTCTGTCGCAACCTTAACGAGTCCGCCCATAGTGCCTCCTAAGTTGTTGAATATAATAAAAATATAGAGTTATATTTTAAATATGTAAAGACTATTTATATATATTTAGAAAAATAATGCTATATGCTTTAATTTGTTTACATAGGAAAGTCTTTTTTGATATATTTCTCAATATACTTCAATATTACAGAATATTTCTAAATAGGGGGTTTTATGACTCGTGTTATCGCAATAGCAAACCAGAAGGGTGGGGTAGGTAAGACGACCACGACCATCAATGTCGCATCCGGACTAGCAAATATGGGTAAGCGGGTTCTTATTGTCGACATGGATCCTCAAGGGAATGTGGCATCCGGATTCGGAAGGGAGCCTGAGTCGCTGACAAACACCATGTACCAAGTCCTGATGGAAGATATGCCTATTAGCGACATCATGACCGAGGTGGAACCCAACCTCTTTCTGGCACCTTCCAACATAGATCTTTTCAGCGCCGACGTGAGGTTGCTACAGGCACATGGTAAGGAAATACGCCTAAAGCGTGCCCTGGCTGCCCTGGGAGACGAATTCGACTATGTGCTAATAGATTGTCCCCCATCCATCAACCAGTTGACTACGAACGCCTTTACGGCTGCCAGAGAGATCATCGTCCCTGTCCAGTTGCAGTTCTACGCGCTCAAGGGTGTCCAGCTGCTGGAAGATGCTGTTGTCGAGATCCGTAAGTGGAGCAACGAGGGTTTGGTGATCGGTGGCATTGTTGCAACGTTCTACCATCCCTCTAAAAAGCTCTCCAAGCAGGTTCTTGAGGAAGTTAAGTCGTACTTCGGCGAGAAGGTTTATGAAAGCGTTATTCCCGATGCAACACGAGTAGCCGAGGCACCCGCGTATGGTGAAGCCATCCACAGCTATGACCCTGGCAGCAAGGCCTCTGAGGCATATAAGGCTCTGTGCCGCGAAATCGTTGCGCAGGAGGGCCGCCGTGAGTAATGAACGGAAAAGACCAGGCATCGCGGGAGTATTGACTGGCGTGAGGGAAAAGGCGCCGACAGAAGAGGTGGCACTTAGTCCAGAGAAAACTCTGGAAACAAAGCCTGATAAAGCCCAGCACGACGATACGGACCATGCTCCCGAAAGAGCCAAAGGAAAGCGAAAGAAGGTGTATGGGACTGGTCTATACGTCCAAATGCCTCCAGGATTGCACAGAAGGCTGGATGAGTATGTCTCAAAACCCGGCGCAAAATACCGAACCATGAAGGAAACGGTGTGCGCTGCGGTCGAAAGTTTATTGGAGAGAGAGGAAAAAATTATGGAGGAACTGGAGGTTTTGCGTCAAAAAATTGAGAAGGGAAACCGTTAGTATTCCTTTTTGACCACCTCTTTTTTCCACCAAGTGAGTATTTTAGCATCTTTGCCCGGGCCGAAATTTGGTCCGGGCATTTTTTCACAAATTTTTTCGATGGTAGCCACCTCCTGCTGCTCAAACCAAATTTGGAATTGAAGATCCTCAGCTTTTGCCTTTGCCTTCCTGATAGCCTTCAACTCTTCTTCCAATTCTTTTGCAATGATTTCTTCGGCCGATAAATATCCTACAGGCCGCCGGTAAGTGCCGTTTCGTGCCAGGGAGGTGAAGACGTATCCCAGGGGACTTTCAACGGCGCCTCCAGATGGGTTTTTAACGCCCCCGTTTGTAATCTCCCAATCCACAAACTCAAAGGCGCGAAATAGCCCCTCAAGTGATTTGTTTGCCTTCTGCAGGCGATCAACGATTTGCTGAACTTGATTCGATCCAAACCCTATCCCGTGTAATGCTGGATAGGAAAATTCAATATCCTCATCAGACAAGCTTATAAGC
>SDWK01000850.1 GCA_004195335.1 Shewanella sp. | reverse complement strand
GTTGACAGTGGCGCTGGACCGTCTGGACCGCTGGCGCCGCGCCAACATCCTGCTGTTGGCGCCAAAGCAAGAGCCGCTGGCGTTACAGCAATTGGTTTCCAATCTGCAGCAGGCGCTGCTACCACTAGCGCTGGTAAGCGCTCCCAAGGCGTTTCGGCCGCACCTGACCTTGGCGCGGGGCTACCGGGTCGAGGTGCCGGAATCGAAAACCCCACCAGATTTTCAGCTAAGCTGCAGGCACTTCACCCTGTTTGAATCGCACCAAGGCCGGTATCGGCCGGTGGCAGAATGGCCGCTGACGCCATAAGTGCAGCGGCCTGCTATCCGCGCGTAGCGCTAACCAGAATATCCTCAAGCCTATTCATCGATTGCTATTGCATCAGCGTCCAACCTGAATTGGACGAAAATAAAGATCATATTTTACCGCTTGTTTTAGCGGCGTTTAGTTTGGCAAATTGGATTTAGTTCAATAAATAGCCACGAGCTATAAACGCCATTCCAATCCTAGCATCAAGCTCTGGCTGTCCCATTTGGCTTGATTGAGTCGGGTATCGGTAATCGATCCATCACTGAGGAAGGTGCGGTCGAACCCTGGATCGGTTTCAAACTCACGCCACTCATATTCCAGTCTCCAGCCGAAGGCTCCAGCGTTGGCTGAGCGATAACCAAGGCGCACCGCATCGCCACGACTATCAGCCTGGTGGATAAAGCTGACCGGGTGCTGGAAATCCGTGCGTAAGTTCCAGTTCGCTTGGGCATCATAGATGCCTTGATGGTATGAATAGCCAAAGAACAACTCACCGAATGACAGCTGTTTGTAGCGGTACTCGAAACCTACCGAAGCACTCTCCCAAGCGCTGTCATAACGTGAGTTTAGCCCCGCAAGTCTAGCCGTTAAAGTGGCTAGTGGTTCGCCGCTGTCGCTGAAGGTTTGAGTGCCGTTAGTCATCACCGTGTCGAGTTCACTGCGTTCGAGCCCCAGCACGACGCCTAATCGGTGTTTTCCAGCGTCGAAATCACGGTGCAGGCCTAGCTGGCCTGAATACTGGCGATAGCCTTCATCGGAAACCTGGCCATCAGAGCGGGAGAATAGACCGGTACGGTTGTCACTGTTGTAATCAGAATCGATATAGCTACCATCACTCAGATCAGAGTTTTGGTAGTTTGCGGTGGCGCTCATGAGCCAAGGGGAGCTCTCTCTCAGACGGTAAGCCAGCTCCAATCCTATACCCGCACCTATGGATTGCATGTTTCGGTATTCAAGTTCAGACAGTACATTGGGAACCATCTGTCCGCTAAGGTCGCTGGCTATATTCCACGACAGAGCATGGTTGGCAATCGTTGGTTGTATCAGAAATACACAGCTCAATAATGTGGTGCTGCATATACTCACTAGAGACCTCTACGGATTAAACGAACAGACTGCATATTGGAACCGCCTGACTCTTCACCAGCCGCGAAGTTAATGATCTAGACATTAGAGCTACGGGCTTGTGGAGAGGTCGTCCAATTTTCATCAATTCGAGTATTTGGGAGTACATGGCTGTTTATTACAGGGAAGAAGTCGGTAGTCTCTACGATCGTAATTAGCTCTTTGATAGACGCCAATCGCGATAGCCAGAAAAGCCGCTCTCATGAGCTAAGCTAAGCGTTTCAGCGAGAGTATACCAATTCTTTATTTTAAAAATTATGGGGAGTTTCGTACTAGCCGCAAGGCGGAATTAAAGTCGTTATCACGTTGTGTTAACTTAATGTTACTGTCATAGAAACTCACCGCCCATGCGGACATTTGGCCGTAGGTGACGTCAATCGAAGATGACCAATAATTCACTCCTGATGTGTTAGGGAAGCGAATGCTATTGATAGCAGGACCATAACAGCTTTCTTCTACTAAAGAACGTAGCTCTTTAATATTGGGTAGACGCCAGTCGGAGTATCCTCCCCACTGGTTGATGTTCACTGTTTCTGCATGTTGCAAGGCCTGACCCCAAGTATAGCGAGCTGCCTCACCGCTGCAGTTACTGTCATCAGCCTGGCCTTCGCTACACTGTTTCCACATCAATCCCGTTTCTGTATCAGTGATAGTACCATTACCATTATCCTGCAGCTGACTATTCGGAGTCGAAGGCGGAATTCCTATGACGCATGCAGAATAGGCCAGTTTTGGAACAAGTGTTGATAATAAAAGCATTAATTTAAATAAATTGTTCACATTATACAATTTTCTTTCCGGATTTTTTTTTGCATGATTGTAGATTGCTTTATTGAGTCCATCAATCGCCATATGACGTCGCTTGAAAAAGTGCATTTTTCTACCCCGTAGTAAAAATATTATTCCCATAGTCACTATTCCAAAGCGTATTTATAGCAGTAATAAAACTCATGCAGTAGTTTTTTTATTGCTTAAACATGACTAGTTTGGGCCTCTCACTAATCTCACCGAATAACGGGAGTTGCGACGACCATGAGGGTCTGTTTGGCCATCTGAAAAAATGACTCTTTGGATGTTTTCTGGTTGCCTAGCATAGCCAGTGGATGACCAGTATATATATGGATCCGATGAATTGGGGAAATAGGCAGTGTCAATGGCAGGGTTCGATCTACCATAATTGATAATGCTTTGTAGTTCCTTTAATTTGGGTACCCTCCAGTCGTTAAAACCGCATAAGTTTTCATTATTACTGCTGTTAACCAGCAGGTCCCAATCTTTATAAAAATCAGTTCCGTAAGGGTCAGCGCCAACCCCTCCCCAACGGTAACTATTGTCCTTATCATGGATGCCGCCATCGTCGGTTTTAACCTCCCAGACACGGCCTGTGACATTATCTCGTACGCAGCTCCAACTTAAAGCATCAGCTGGAAGGCTACTGCCACCTATATCAAGCTTAGTAAAGTTGAAACCTGCATCCCCATCGCTGTGGTCTAGATGGGTAGCATCACGGCCGTGGGAGCAGTCTTGCTGAGCAATGGTTTCACCGCTGCAATTTAGATTGTTTCCATTAGGGTAGTCGCCGCCTGGGGTGATTCCTGTATCGTTGAGTCTTCCAATGGATACGATGACCGGCAAAGGAAGAGCAGGTGTAGCCTTGACTTCGATACTGGGAATGCTTTCAAGTGAATCCAATTCGCTACGAATTGGATCATTAATGCTGCTAACTACAAAATAGTAGCTGGTATCGATATCAAGGTTGGATACAGAATGGTTGGTGCCGGCAATTCCTTGCAGCAGTGTTCCGCCTGAATAGATGGCGTAACTCTCTAAATTTATGGGATCACCGAAGCTTTGCTCTGCGTAATAGATGTTGTAACTGGTGGCGCCTTGAACTCGATCCCAAGACAGATCCACCCACGCAGTTCCTGCTTGCGCCCTTACATTACCAGGTGGTAGTAAACCGCCTGGAGGGATAAATGATTGTATCATTTCGGCATCTAGGATCGGGTTGAACACATCTTCGGTAGGAATCATCGTGATGAACTCATCCCGTGCCCATTTAGAGGCCATTTCTTGCGGCGTGTAACTCTCGTCCAAAACGATTAGCTCGAACTGATCGTAAAAATTTTGTTGGTTCGTCCAAGCAGAGTAATCAGAGATGTTACTGAAGTAATAAGAATCTAGAGTAAAGCCGCCGTCGCTATTTAGAGGGGTGCTCTCCATCACGCTACTTGAATAATGGGTGGGAGGGATAGGGCGTAGACCAACCGTTTCATTTCCCGACAGCGAATAGCCAAGGATATTGATTTGGCCACTATGGCTGACATGAGTAACAGACAAAAGCGGCGGGCCTTGGCTTAACCTTGCCTTAAAGAGCTCGTCGGAGTCTAAACTGGTGTCTATATCCCAATCCCAGATCCCGTTTGCATTGTTATCAACATAGAGAACCAAGCTGTAGTTATCTTCAAAGCCAAAGCAACCGTATTGGCCTGAATTGAAATCAAAAGACTGCAAGTCAAGCTCAAAGGTTCCGTCAGAGGCCACATAAGCCTGCGTGTCATGAACTCCAAAAGATGTGTAGAAACTTGACATACCTTCAGCTTGTTCACAGGGAGCAAACATCACTCGAAGGTTAGCGGGAATAGCGACAGTGGCTCCAAATTGATTTTTAACGACAACTTGTCCGATCAACCTCAACTCATCCGGAGCCAGTGCCTCGGTATTTCGGAGATCGAGCATAATAGACCGATACTGTCGCACGATGGAGGGCAGCTGGTTGACCGCTCCGAAGCGCACTTCATAGATTCCAGGTTCATAATTAGCGCCAGTATAGATATTGGTATCTGTCAGACTCGTTGGGTGACTAAAAGAGAGCTCGCCATACGCGGCCTGGCCATCTTTACGGTACAGGTACCATTGGCCTGATGTGACGTCGTTGTCGCCGTCATCACCATCCCACATCAGCTTACCGGCGGTGATCGTCGTGGATAAAGTCAACGTATCGGCACCGAATGGGCTTGTTCCTGGCTGTTGTGTTATTTCGCTGATGACTGGCAGGGTCATCCAATCGGTCGCTGGGATCAGTTCGAACGAGGCTCTGTCCGCGCGACTACAGACAAACCGGCTGGAACAGCTGGTTGCTGGATAACTGAAGCCGACGGTGGTTTCGTCACCAATCAAGCCCAGGTCACCGCGCCATTTGGCGTCGATGCCAGCCCCTGCGGTTGCTGTGTTGACCCGATAATCACCTTGCGCCCAAGGTTCCTGTTCCGTCCCAAAACCTGCGCGTGCGTCACCTTCGACTTCAACATTGGCATATAGGTAGGGCTCGATCGAACCGGTCACGGCACTGAGACGATACACACTGATTTCAAACTCGGGGATCAGTCGGAGCTCCGCACTTGCTCCCGCTTCCCCCGATAGATCCACAACATAGCTTTGCGTTGCAGCTAGGTCATCATCGATTTGACGCCAGCTGCCATTACGGTATTCCAGCCCCGTTCGGTATGGATAGTTCAGATTGAAGGTATGGCTGGCATGCACCGCTCCGGTGAATTCTGCTTCAAGCTGTCCCAGCATTCGAAACTCACCAATGATCACAATCGGAATGCCCGCAGGTGTCGGGATGATTTTGTAAAATTTACGCGAGAGTAGCTTTTTGGTCAGGGCATTATCACCTTTAAACGAGACTATGCCGTTGGCATCGGTAATCAGCTCCGCCTTGAAACCGAAATCACCGCTCACCACTGCTTTTAGATATTTTTCAGGTTTTGTCGCTGCTTCAAATTCAAACTTAGGCTGAAATTTGATGTTCTTGACGGCGATGTCAATTCTGGACTGGCAGGGCGCGTAAGCGGCGTTGTCACAGTTGACGGTTTCATCACGCATTTTGATTTTATTCAAAATATGAGAGAAGTTTTGAGCCGGAGCTAATGGCTCGACACGGGTGAGAATTTTATTCAATTCCTCCTGGTCGGCATCTGTGTACTCGGAAAAAGGCTTGTCTTGTAGATCTTTGAGGGTATTAAAGTCGTCTTGGTCCAGTCCGATATCGATGAGCCCTTCGATGTCATCGTTAAGCGTCCTTTTAAGCTGTCCGTTACGGCCGGATTCAACAAGTTGTCTTGTCTTTTCAATGACAGCGCTGACATTACCACTGTTCCAGCCCTTGAATTGACGGTTACCGTTGGCATCAACGAAGGTGCCAAAAGAGAGCGTGGTGACATCTCCTACTAGCGCTTCATCCCCTATTTGAATGACATAAACGGGTATTTCGACAGTCACCCTGTCGCAGTTTTCGAACAACGCACAATCGGTAGCCTGGTCAACCGTGACTGTCAGGAGGTGTGGCGAGCGGTTAGACGCTAAGTCGGCTTTAGTCGGCGTCCAATTGATATCTATATGGTGGTATAGAGAATCCTGCTCGAGGGAAAAGTGCGGGAAAAGTGTCTTCTTTGTGCCATCGGGAGATTTGAGCTCTGCTTTCGTCGTCATCCCATAAGACACACGAAATTTATCAACCGTAATAGCAAGGTTGCTACTTAGGCTGGCGCCAACATACAACGCGACTCCTGCAGGATAGCGGACGGCCAGATCCCCATTTTCTGAAACGCCAATAGTCGAAATATCAACCGCCTTGGCTGAGCTCATTGCTCGATTGGCCACGGCAGCTGTTTGATTCCCCGACCCTGAGCGCCGCTGCTCAAACTTTAGCCCACCATTGGGCCATTCGACCTGTGAGGTTGTTTGGTTTGCGGAGGTGGAAGAGGGAAGTTGGACCGAGCGGAATAGCGCCCGCGAGCTGTCTATCTGCTCCGACGCTGTTGGGTCTACCAACGTGGTGGTTAGATTGACGGAGAAATTATCGAAGACTTCCTCAACGCCTACCGGCTCTGTCGTCACTTCCGTCGTAGATCCCGTGTCACTAACCGAGACCACGCGCCTGAGTTGGCCGTCACCACCGATATTAGAGAGTATGTCGCCCACTTCTGGGGTTGCTACAGCAGGATCATTCGTGAGGCTAATCGCCGTGGCGCTAATGGCGACAACCTTATCGTCGGCGATCTGTTCTTCGCTTAATACATTAAGATCAGCTTTGACGGTGACATCATTCTCAGACGTTGTGACTGAGAACTCTTCAGAGTTCGCTTTTGTTCCAGTCCCGTCGATCGCAACAACGATGATGTAATACACAGTCGAGGGTGTTAAATCGCTAATGTCCGCGCTGATGGTTCCGTTAATCGTTGCTTTTAGTGTGCTGCTGTCAGGCACGAAACCGGTGGTTGTTGATAGGTGGATTTCATAGGCCAGCGACGAAGATGATCCACTGCTGGCAGGTAGCCAATCCAACTGGATTTGGTTTTTACTGCTTGAAACGGCAGAAACGATCTTTGCCGATTGGAGTGATGCAGGCGCAGTCACTTGTGATGAAGGTGTATCTCCACCCCCGCCGCCACAGGAGATGACACTCAATGACATGACGAGTAATAGCAGCAGTTTCATTAACTGATTAGTGACGCGCAGGGACATTACAGGCTCTCCAGTAACCGAGATTGCCTATAGAAAAGACCGGAACAAATATAAAGAGGGATTCAAAAAATAGGAGGTAGGAGTGCCTGGTTGAATCCCTTCAAACCTCTGTTTCGATTACTATTCCACCAGCAGACCATCACGGTGAATCAAAATAATGACCGTATCCTAGCAAAGCGAATGGCTGTATGCAATTTGAGCAACAGGCTGTTTTTAAATAAGAAATTGCTAAAGCAGCGGCGGGCCGCCTGGCTCATTCTCTGAGCTGCTAATGCGCCGACGTCGTCGAATTGATGCCGTGCCAGATGACGCCCGACCAAGCGTTGCGGACTCGTCACGAACCGCAGAGGTAACCTCCCCTTAACCCCTTGGAGTACCATCAGCTGATCTATGCCGATCGCCGTCCTTCTCACATATTCCACAACAGCGAGCTCAGACATTGCTTTTTAAGGACGCTAACCCCCTTTGCGCTGTCCTCGAATCCCCGGTTGAAAACGAGGATCTGAGGCGAGTCGAAGTAGGGGCGCGCTATCCCAGGGATTGCACCACCAGCAAGACGATTAATAGCGGGCAGACAAATTTCACGTAATTTGGCCATATTTTCCAGAAAAAGCTGTGCTCAGCTTGCGGATAGCCGTGCTTGATCTCCTGAAGAATACTGTTGCGATACCAAATCCAGCCAATAAACAGGCAGAACATCAGGCCGATAATGGGCTGGGCGTACTGGGTGGTAATGGTGATGACTAGGCCAAACAGTGTGCCAAAGTT
>SDWK01001014.1 GCA_004195335.1 Shewanella sp. | reverse complement strand
GGCCGACGCGGTATTCGTGGTTTTTAATCTCTTTGGGGATGCCGATTAGCATGGTGTTTCTCCTGCAGGATTGATTGTTTTTATGCGTTACGGGGGATGGGTAACGTAGGGATATGATAGCTAGAATGAGGAAGAGTTATTTGTTTTAATATTTCATGTTTGTGGTTTTTATGGCTGTAAAAATGCTATTTTATGGTAATAAAAATTGCTGTATCGCAGCATAGTCAGCTCATAATGCTTGTGTAAAATATGTGTATGGAGTGCAGCGACACAGCCTATTGATAGAGAAGAGGGATGGTAGGCTGTTACCGTTCATTCTAAGACGTTCTGCTCTTCCACTTACTACGCGCGATAAGCTTGCCTTGTCCTTCATTTAAAAGGCCGTGTTATTGAGACCCACTTCACGGACTGATGTTCACAGGTGTTTTTTTCGCGTTTTAGTTCCGGTATTTGTCGTTTAAATTCAGGTTGAAAAATCACAAACTCCTATTATCAGACCCTCGATAGAAAAACGAAGCTCTGAAAAGAGTTTGAAAATAATAAATGAACGTTAAAAACCTGTGAGGCTAGAGATGGACAATCTGCATTATTTGTCCCGCGAGTACCGTCGCTGGCAAGTCGGGGAGGCGATCGATGCCCCTTTGAAGCTCTATCAAGCACTCGTGCACAAGGACTGGATCGATTACAACGGCCATCTGAGTGAATCCTACTATCTGCTCGCCTTTGGTGATGCGTCTGACGCGCTGTTTCGCTATATCGGTATCGACGAGGCCTACCGAACTTCGGGCTTCTCTTTTTACACCGTTGAATCCCATATCAATTATTACCAAGAAGTTTCTGAAGCTGAACCTCTCTTTTTCAGTACCCAGATCCTGGGTTTGGACGGCAAACGATTACACCTGTTTCACCGCATGGTTCACGGCGAGACTGGTAACTTGCTGGCCACGACCGAACAGATGTTGCTGCATGTTGATATGCATTCTTCTCGTGCCACACCTATTGCACCTGCGGTGTACGAAGCGTTACAGGAGGTCATGAGCGTGCATTCGCTGCTACCTAGGCCCGAACAGGTCGGAAGGGTCATGGCGATACCGGTACCACGCTGAGCGTCACCGGGATAGCGAAACCTAAGCGCTTTTTAATAAAAATAAAACAGCTTAAAAAGGTGAATGTATGGATTTCTGTCTCACTGGCGAGCAGCAATTAATCATTGAGAGCTTGCGTAAGTTTGTAGAACAGGAGCTGTACCCGCATGAGGATGCGGTTGAGCGTAACAACGCGGTAAGCCCAGAGCTTGCGGCGAAAATTCGCGACAAGGCGGTGATGATGGGTTTTTATGCCCCCAACATGCCCGAAGAGCTGGGCGGTGGCGGTTTGGATGGACTAACGATCGCATTGATGGAGATGGAACTGGGTAAGGCCTCCTTCGCGCTGCAATCGTTGGTCGCCCGTCCCAGCAATATCCTGATGGCCTGCCAGGGCGAGCAGGTTGATAAGTATCTGCTCCCAACTATCCGTGGTGAGCGCACAGAGTGCTTGGCGATGACCGAGCCTGGCGCCGGTTCCGATGTAAGGGCTATGTCCACACGAGCCACCCCGGACGGTGACGACTACCTCTTAAATGGCACCAAACACTTTATCAGCCACGCCGATATCTCCGACTTCGCCATCGTCTTTGCTAGTACCGGTCTTGATGAGGCGGTTGGTGGGCGGTTGGCGAAAAAACGGATCACCTGCTTCCTGGTGGATATGCATACCCCTGGCTTTGAAGTACGGCGGGGTGCCAGCAGTGTCTCACATCGCGGTTATCACCAGTGTGAGTTGATATTTACCGATTGCCGGGTACCGAAAACACAGATTCTCGGCGAGCTTCATAACGGTTTCGACGTCGCTAATGAGTGGCTGGGGGCGACCCGGCTCTCGGTTGCTGCCACCTCGGTAGGTCGGGCGCAGCGGGTTTTTGCTATGGCGACCGAGTGGGCGGCAACGCGCAAGCAGTTTGGTCAGAGCATCGGCAAATTCCAGGGCACCTCGTTCAAGCTGGCCGATAT
>SDWK01000775.1 GCA_004195335.1 Shewanella sp. | reverse complement strand
CCTTTTACAGGGATGAAGGAGATTAAGGAGATGTCTGAAAGAATAGGTAACCCTGAAGACAAAATTGTTGTCGAACGCAGATAAGTTCTGATGCACACAGATCAAACCAGACTAGAATACTTAATGCCTTGCTTTAAAGGGCTATCCCTTTTACCCCCTTCATCCCTGTTAAACAATAAAGTCTTGTGAATCTAGGTGTGCATAAACTGTTGCATAGACATGCAATCGCCAAAAAAACAGGTATTCTTTTAATATCTGAGTTGTACTGGCTGCTTGTTAATCGACGCAAGAAAGGAAGGTGGTTATGAGTAATACCACAGCATTGTTTGCAGAGGGTCTCTTTAAGGGGTTGGCTCCAGACGAAACAACAGCGTTTTTACGCCAGTGTCATGAGAACACCTACAAAGATGGCACCCGGTTGTTCGTTGAGCAATCAGAGGCTAAAAAGCTGCATCTGATCTTAAACGGAGGGATCAGCCTCCACTTTGAGATGCCACAGCGGGAGAACGCCGACACGACCATCGTGTCACTCAAACCGGGGGCAACCGTCGGTTGGTCGATGATTGTGCCGCCTTATAAGTACCGGCTCTCCGGCTACTGCAACGGGGAAACCACACTGCTCGAAATCGACCGGGAAACTCTCGAGAAGCTCTTCGAAACAAACTATCATCTGGCCTACATCTTCATGCGCAACATCGCTGCACTCACCGCTGAACGCTTGAACCAGGTTCAGGACAAGTTGGCCATTGTCCTTGCCAACGAAGCGGCCACGGGCTGGTAGCAGAGAAGCCACCTGTTATTTTAAGTGGGCACAATGAAATTAAGTATTGTGCCCTTTATTCGAGGGAGCACCTATGATCGAAGAGATTCACAGGATCACGATTGCTGACGAATTCAAAATTTGCCCTTTGTGTGGTTACAAAGACGGTTTTCATTCCGCCTTCAAAAAAGAACAGGACACCACCAAGTGGCTCTTTGTCTGTCCATCCTGTCATGCTGTTTTTGATGTTGGCTATTCAGTGTGAGACTCTTTTACAACCGTGATTAATGATCTGTGGCACACAAGATCTTGCAACTCCAACAATTGTCCCCGTCTTACAAGAAGTATCAAAAACCACTTCTATCCTATTGCCAGAGCAAGCTTTTTTTGACACATAGGCCTGCCTTGATATGATTGAAGAATGCTAAAGCCTGTCTACCTCAGCTGCCTGGTCATCCTGGTGCTGTTAAGCACAGGATTACTGCTCAAGGCCGAAGAAATCACTACCCCTGCGAATATCAGAGTGGTGCGTGTGGCCGGGATCATCAACCCGGTACTGGCTGATTTCATCAGTGTCGAACTGGATACAGCCAACAATGGTAACGCACGGGCCTTTCTGATTGAACTCGACACGCCAGGCGGACTCGACAGTTCGATGCGCGTCATTATCCAGAAGATCCTCGCTTCTAAAATTCCTGTCATCGTTTACGTTTACCCCTCGGGAGCCCGGGCGGCCTCAGCCGGCGCCCTGATCACCCTTGCCGCTGATTTTGCTGCGATGGCCCCCGGCACCAATATCGGTGCAGCTCATCCGGTATCGATAGGCATTAGCGGAACCGGTGACAGCGAACAGGGCAATACCATGATGGAAAAGGTGGTAAACGATGCGGTCGCCTACGCTCGAAGTCTCGCAGAGCAACGAGGTAGAAATCGTGATTGGGCCGAGCAGATCGTGCGCGATTCAATCTCCACCGCAGCTCAAGAGGCGCTTGAACTCAAGGCGATCGACCTGATCGCAACTGATGAGCAAGATCTCCTTAAAAAACTCGACGACAGAACTTATCTGCGCAACGGCAAGGCCCATAAACTTGTCACACGCGGAGCGGTGCTCAGCTATGCTGAGATGACCTGGCGACAGGAGATTTTCAATACCTTGAGCGATCCGAATGTCGCTTATATGCTCCTGATGCTCGGCATCCTCGGCATCTTTTTCGAGATCTCCCAGCCAGGCGTAATTTTACCCGGAGCGATCGGCTCCCTCGCCCTGCTGCTCGCCTTTCTGGGTTTCCAGACC
>SDWK01000507.1 GCA_004195335.1 Shewanella sp. | reverse complement strand
GTCGTATTCAACGGCAAGTTCTTTAGCTTAAAAAGAGTTGGCGTTCAAGCGTAGATTCCGACGTTTGTTTGTCGGTGCTCCAACGACTGTCACGGCTCTGTTTGGTTTAAAAGTTGCTGAGCTATACTCATGATAGGTTCCTTGTTTTGATCGGGGGTATCATGGAGCGCCTACAGTTTTTAAAGTGTCTCGAAGGCATCTGCACACTGACTAGCGACCAAATATCGCTGCTGAAAACAGCGCTTGAGGATCTGGTACAACCTGGTGCCCAGCAGTCAAACGTGATGAGTCGCATCGAGCATAACTTTGCCAATGATCCGCTGTGCCAGCATTGCCATAGCCACTTAGTGAAACGCTGGGGCCACCAGAATGGCCGCCAACGCTATCGTTGTAATCAGTGCCATAAAACGTTTAACGCGTTCACCGGCACATCGCTTAGCCACTTACGAGTGCCCGGTGTATTGGATCGCTATGTGGATTGCATGGTGACATCGATGACCCTCCGCCCAGCCGCCCGGAAGTGTGGCGTGTCTCTGGAAACCTCGTTCCGGCTTCGCCATCGAGTGATGGAAATCATTGAAAATGATAAAGCAGAACGGTTGCAAGGCATTGTTGAAATGGACGAAACATTCTTCAGGGAATCACTTAAGGGCCAGCGACAGCTACCAAGGCCTGCCAGAAAGCGCGGTGGTTTGAAGTCGCGTCCCAAACCAAAATCGAGAGGGTTAAAGCGCGCGCAAACCCATGGGGTAAAACATCAACAGACTAAGCAAATACCGGTCTGGGTTGCCTGTGATCGCCAGGGGAAGGTAACAGACGCCGTGCTTGAGCATATCAGCGCAGATGAGCTGTACGGTCATCTCAATCACAGGATAGCTCCCCAAACGCCGTTGGTTGCAGATGCCCACCTGGCCCACGAAGCCGTAGCGGCCAAGCTGAAGGTGGTTCTAAAAGAGCTGGTAAGTAGTTCAGGTGAAACGGTGATAGAGAAGGTCTTCCATATTCAGCATGTGAACGCATATCACAGTACGTTGAAAGTGTGGATCAACGGTACGTTCAGAGGCGTGGCGACCAAGTACCTCTATCGCTATCTCGGTTGGCGCCGTTTGCTAAGTGGTAACGCACTCACAAATAAGCTATTTATGGAGCGCATCGCGGGGCATTGGGTTTAACAACTGTTAAGCAAAACAGAGCCCTCAACTCGTTTGCTTTGCCGCCTTTCTCTTCACATAGATTGTTTTCTTAACCCTTGCAATCAATTCTTTTTCTTCATCCAATATATCAACCATGAATTCTGGAAAGTACTTTGCACCACTAGCAGTATTGCTCTTAATTTCCTCCAAGTTTTTACTGGAAATCTTGATTACTGAAGTGACTTTTCTTTTGCTCGCTTTAACGAATTCTATATCCGCTGCTTTATCCAAAACAAAATATTCTTTTCCAAGAAGCTGCATCAACAAAAGCATTAAATGCGGATCAACCATAGAGTAAAGACTCCCCCCAAAGTGTGTTCCGACTGCATTACGATTAAACCAACGCAATGACATAGACACATGGAGCTCAGTCCAATCATCACTGATGTATGTGACCTTTACGCCAGCACCAAGATACGGAGGATAAAAATTAAGCATTCGTCTAAGCAGTTTTGGTGTAACTTTCATGTAACCTCTCATGGTTTACTTTGATACTGCGTTCAGCTCTCATCTACCTTACGTTACTCTCAACGATTAAACAGCATTTCTGTACAATCGTGAGCACTATACTTACAAAGAGCCAACGTGGTTCTAACTGAGTTGTAAGCGTTCGCCAGCTACCTATAGGTTCGACGCTTAATTGTCTGTCACAGAAAGGGGGGGGTGTTGTTCTGAGACTATCTGTATGCTGGCGTCAATTTCTCGGAAATATTCTTGAAAAACTACCGAGCGAAAAACCTTTTTATTCTGATTAATAGATTGATTATCAGCCCCGCTTATTTTCAATCGAGTCTGACCCCATTGATTCTGCAGTATTGCTCTTAATTTCCTCCAAGTTTTTACTGGAAATCTTGATTACTGA
>SDWK01000835.1 GCA_004195335.1 Shewanella sp. | reverse complement strand
CAACCTCGAAATGCAGGATTCAGCATGTCGAGAAGTGACAGAGTTCAAGGCATGAAATTGCAGTACTAGTCATTCTAATTCAATATTTCATAACGCAGAAACATGTTGCTGCTCGGCTTGCCCTTCGGGAGCTTCCGTAGAATCCCTGTACTGCGTTAGTGATATTGAAAAGGGAAGAACCATTCTCTTCATCACTGCCTTGTTCAGTTATCCTACGGGAGCTCTGAAACGAGCATTTTGAAGTAGCTTGGGTATATAGCAATCGCAGAAGGTAAAGCGGTGTTTTCTGAGCGTTGAATACCTATCACAACATCAAGGTTATTTTTAATGTCAATCAAACGTATTGCAATCGTAGAAGATGAAGTCGCTATCCGGGAAAATTATAAAGAGCTGCTGCAACAGCAAGGTTATAGTGTGCAAGCTTATCCCAACCGTCCCACTGCCATGCAGGCATTTAGTACCCGATTGCCAGATCTTGCGATTATCGATATCGGGCTAGAGCATGAAATCGACGGTGGATTCACTCTATGTCAATCTCTGAGGGCCCTGTCCAGTAATCTGCCAATCATCTTCTTAACAGCCAGAGACAGTGATTTCGACACCGTGTGTGGCCTTCGTCTTGGCGCCGATGACTACTTAAGTAAAGATGTGAGTTTTCCACACTTGATAGCTCGACTTGCTGCGCTTTTCAGACGCTCAGATCTACAAGATAAAGAGCCAGCAGAGGACACGTTACTCGAAAGAGATGCATTGACCATAGACGCGAACCGCATGCAGGTTTACTGGAATAACGCACCAATCGAACTCACCGTCACCGAATTTTGGATGGTTCATGCCCTCGCCAAGCGACCCGGTCATGTTAAAAACCGTCAGGAGTTGATGCAGGAGGCTAAAATATTCGTCGATGACAGCACCATCACCTCCCATGTGAAACGGATCCGTAAAAAATTCGTGGCTCAAGACGAGAAATTTGATTGCATAGATACCGTTTACGGCATGGGCTATCGTTGGGATCCTCAGGGGTAATCCATGGCAGAATCTTCGACATCAGGCAGAACGCCTATCGGCTTATTTTCCTCTCTTTCGATTGAGCTAATCAATCATGTTTAACCTCCCAATTGGCCTGCGAACCAAGGTTGCGGTGCTCTCCCTCTTCTTGCTCTGCCTGCCCTGGCTGGGCTACCAATACGTATGGGAGATGGAGAAGTACCTGAGACTCGGACAGGAAAAAACCCTCGAAGGTACCACACAAGCACTGGCCACCGCCCTGCATGAAAGGCCTAAACTTTTTGACAGTCAGGCGAGCTTTTTAACCCAAGTTCAACAGGGGCGAGATCTCTATGCCTATCCGCTGGCAGGTCCAATTCAGCTCGATGGTAAACTGTCAGATTGGGAACCCTATCGTCATAAAAGCATCGAGTATGGCGAAAACCATCAGATATTTAAAGCCGATCCCAATACTCCCTTAACCGTGAGTTTTACCCATATGGTGGGTAAGTATTCGGGTTACCTTTATAGCTTCTTTGAGGTCACGGATCCCCATGTCGTCTATCGTGGTAAAAACACATTAAGAATCGATCTGAACGATCACTTGACCATAGCCACACTCGCTCCCGATGGTGTATTTAAACGTTATATCATTTCGACCACTAAGGATGGCTGGATCAGTGCTTTCGAGCTCCCCGAAGATCCCTCACTCAGCACACCGGTCAAACCTGAAGTTCAGATCCAAGGGAAATGGAAAAAAACCAAACAGGGCTATAATATTGAACTGCGAATGCCTCTGAATATGGTGGGTAGCAAGTTAGGGTTCGCCATACACGATGTAAATGATCTAAAGAGCCGCAGACTCGATGCAGTGGTTGGCACGTCGGCTATCGATGATGTCGATAAACTCGGCACAGTGCTGGTTCCCTCTCCCGAGATTGAAAGCATCATCAAAGGAATGAGCCATAACAGTTCTCGGATCTGGGTGGTTGATAAACATGGACGGGTATTAGCCAAATCCGGTGATATCCGCAATGGTAGCAGTGTTTGGAGCCAAACCGTGACTGAAGATCCGGACCCCTCATATTGGGGGCAATTCAAGCACTATGTCCTGACCCCTTTGTATTACAAGATACTGACAACACCGCCTAAAGACTTTATCGACTCGCTTCAGGATTCAACCGTATTGCAAGGCAGTCACATCCAAAGAGCATTATCGGGTAAACAGGGTTCTACCTGGCGGTTAACCCCAGATAATAAGGCCGTGATCCTCGCCGCTGCCAGTCCAATTTGGATCGATGATAAGGTCATGGGAGTGGTGATCTCTGAAGAGACCACCCACGGCATACGCACGCTGAGGAACAAGGCCTTAGAGAAACTGTTCAACGTCATATTAACGATTATGAGCATGGGAACATTAGCTCTGTTTTTCTTCGCGTCCAGCATCTCGAGTCGTATTCGAAAACTCAGAGACGAAGCCGAGCAAGCCATCGACAGTCAGGGACGAATAAGAAACCATATCCAAGGGTCGAAAGTTCGCGATGAAATTGGCGATCTTTCCCGAAGCTTCGCCAGCATCGTGAGTCGTCTTGGCCTGTATACCCATTACCTTGAAAATATGTCATCCAGGCTGTCCCATGAGTTAAGGACGCCGGTGGCGGTAGTACGCTCATCGCTGGAACATTTAGGCTTGCAACAGCTGGACAAGGATAGCCGAAAATATGTAGATAGAGCCCAGGAAGGCGTCAGTCGATTAAGCATGATCCTCAATAATATGAGCGAGGCAACACGTTTAGAGGAGAGTCTTTCTGATGCCGAAACGAATACATTCCCACTATCTAAAGTGATCAGCGGCTGTATGCAAGGGTATCAACTGACCTATCCCCAGCAAAAATTTGCCATCTCGATACCGGACGAGCCATTAAACATGACTGGCGTACCGGAATATATCGCCCAGCTAATGGATAAGCTTATCGCTAACGCACTGGAGTTTAGTCTACCGGGCACGGCGATCACCGTTTCTCTGGAGGTAAAAAACAGGAAGGCAGAGCTAAAGATCAATAACTTCGGACCTGAACTGCCCGATAAGATGAGTGAGCAGATCTTCGAATCTATGGTCTCTGTGCGAGCACAAAAGGCACAAGACAAGCCCCACTTGGGATTAGGTCTGTATATCGCCAGGCTAATCACCGAGTTTCATCAGGGAAGTATTGTGGCCACAAATATTTCAACCCGCAGCGAAACGATAAAAGGCTTTGAGGCTAGCGATGGACAAGACTTCAGCCAAACGGGTGTCACCATCTGCGTCTCCCTGCCGCTTTGCAAAGAGTAGCCAACTTTATCAATGTGATTTAGCAGATGGGTGAAAGAGAGGCCAACTGGAACTTCCATTTGGCCGTTTAGATGTTAAGATGGCTAAACGATAAAAATCATTCCTTTGGTTATGGACAGTATCCTATGAAGAAAGAAACACAGATAATCAGTGTTGGTCGAGATAAAAAGTGGACCAAAGGCGTCATTAACCCTCCAGTATTTCGGGCTTCTACCATGGTTTTCGACACTATGGAAGAGATGCGTTTCGCCATCAAGAACCGAGCGAATGGAGAGATGTTCTATGGCCGACGCGGCGGGCCGACCCATTTTGCTTTTCAGGCCGCTATCGCCGAACTTGAGGGTGGCGTAGGAACCGCCCTTTATCCGTCAGGTTCGGCCGCTATCAGTGGTGCCCTGCTCTCGTTTTTAAAAGCCGGCGATCACCTGTTAATGGTCGATACCGCCTACGAACCTACACGAGATCTGTGCAATAAATTGCTTGCGGGTTTCGGTATAGAGACCACCTACTACGACCCTATGATTGGTGCCGGTATTAACGAACTCATTAAGCCAAATACTAAGGTGTTGTTTCTTGAATCTCCAGGTTCGATCACCATGGAAGTCCAAGATGTTCCCACACTGAGTGCCATTGCCCACAAGCACGGTATCGTCGTCATGTTGGATAACACCTGGGCTTCTCCCATTAACTCGCGGCCTTTCGAAATGGGCGTCGATATCTCAATTCAGGCCGCCACGAAATATATTGTCGGTCACTCCGATGTCATGATGGGTACCGCGACATCCAATGAAGCTCACTGGGACCAGCTAAGAGAAAATAGCTACCTGATGGGACAATGTACTTCACCCGATGATGTCTACTTGGCCAACCGGGGTCTGAGAACATTAGGTATCCGTATGCAGCAACATGAGCAAAATGCGCTCAAAGTCGCCAACTGGTTACTCACTCGCCCCGAGGTCGACCATATAAGACACCCGGCATTCGACACCTGTCCCGGCCATGAATTTTTTAAACGTGATTTCAGTGGCTCAAATGGTCTGTTCTCGTTTGTACTAAAAGAGGGCGACCTGAACTCCGTCACTGCACTGGTCGAAAATATGTACCACTTTAAAATGGGCTTCTCCTGGGGTGGATTTGAGAGTCTTATCTTAGGGGTATTTGGCATCGATAAGTTAAGAACCGCCACGAAATGGGATAGCAGTAAACCTCTGATACGTTTACATGTCGGGCTGGAAAACCCTGACGATCTTATTGCCGATCTGGAAGCCGGATTCGAGCGTTTCAATACGGCTCTTAACCCGCGATAAGAAGTCTTAAAAAGTTCGTATCATGAAAACCGCCTGATTGGCGGTTTTTTTACACATGAAATTTAGCTGAGTGTGATACCTGAACCTTGAAGTTATACCAATCGGTATTAACTATCTGGCCGATAAAGAAGGGGTTGGCCAAACTCATTAAACTCGTCATCAATTACTGCGATACCCGCATCGTCAGGGCAGAGGTAAAGTTCATTCACAGGCATGGTAAATGGCGGCATAGTCGTCGATTAGTTAGCCATTAAGCCGGAAACCTGTACCAAAGGGTCCTTTATTGCGCCATCGACAGGGGCTGCACTAAGATAGCAATAGACCTCCTGTGTTGGCTGGTATTAAGTTCACCCGTTATTAGATTCATTGTGGATCCAGTTGCGACGCGATATAGGCCCCGCGCTTAGCGCCGATGACATTTTTATCCATTAAAACGACTCAATACAGATTAACGGGGAAATAGACTGTAGCAATAATTAACCGACACAGCCCGCAGCCAGTTATTTTGACGACTGCAGTAGGCCAAGTGGCAAGCTAATGATTTCAATCCTACCTGATTTTAAAAGCCTGCGATAAATTATAGAACAATCCCTAATGGACAAAAATCCGTCATACAAACGTCATCAATGATTAAGCTGTATTTTATCCGCACCGTTTATTGTTATAGTTATGATCTGTAATTCAGGCAGTCTGCATCTCATCCGCAGTGTCACCCTATTGGAGCCACGCTATCCATGTTTCGTTCACCCGTTCCCCTCATCACTCTCACCCTCTTTAGCCTATTATTTCCCGCGTCCGGTGAGGCAAAATCCCAGTATCAGGGGATCAGTGATGACTTTAAAACCCTGTTTCATTCTAAGTTGAAAAAAAATAAAGTGCCCGGTGGCGCATTCGTCATTATCGAAGATGATGCCATTTTAAAATTAAGCACCTATGGGAAAAGAGAGAAAGGCGGCAAGTTGAATGTTAACGCCAACACCGTCTTTCGACTGGCCTCGGTATCTAAAACCTTTGCCGGCTCTCTGGCCACTATGCTGGTGCACGAACATCTATTTAACTGGGACGATCCGTTAACTCAATATATGCCCAACTTTAGCCTAGCCGATACTGCCGCCTCAAAACAGATCAACTTAGGCCACCTAATAGGCCAAAGTACCGGATTAATGCCAAACAGCTACGACAATATTCTCAATGCTAATGGTAAACTCGAAAAAATCATCCCGAAATTCGCCAAGTTAGAACCCATGTGTTCTCCTGGAAAGTGTTATAGCTATCAGAATATCGCCTTCTCATTTATCCAACCCGTCATTGAGCAACAAACCGGGAGTGACTACGCAGATTTAGTGACCGATAGAATATTTACCCCACTCAAGATGACGTCAGCCTCTGTCGGCATGGACAAATTCCTGTCCAGCGATAACCGCGCAAAACCTCATATTAAGACACGCTCGGGGTTTAAAAAGGTCAAAGTTAAACCTAACTACTATCAAGTCGAGCCCGCAGCAGGAGTTAACGCCAGTATTCTCGATATCTCTAAATGGTTAATCGCAAACTTGGGCAATAACCCTGACGTACTCAGCCCAAGACTATTAGCGGAGATAAAAACCCCCGGAGTTCGTACCAGCAAAGAGCTAAGACGTCGTACCTGGAGAAAATATCTCAATGATGCCCACTATGGTAAAGGTTGGCGGGTGTATGATTTTGAGGGAGAGGAGTTAATTTATCACGCTGGATGGGTATCAGGTTATGTGGCAGAAGTAGCCTACTCTCCTCGTCTGAAGATCGGTATGGCTATGCTACTCAACGGTGAATCCCGGGTTATTGGCGAGTTGGGCGCAAGCTTCTGGCATAGTGTGATGAAACAGCAGGCGACACAGACCGCTAAAAAATAACCTATGCACGGATATCAACGTCCGAGATCAATACCAATACCTTTGCCCGTAAACCATTAACGGGCAAGAATCCCCTCACGCCTCATAACTCGGTATTAACCTTGATTCGCCCCCCTCGTTCGATGGACACATAAGACGTGTAACAGGTAGAATACGCGCCCGAGAAAATGATCTGACGAGTGGACTGTTTCGCTATGAAAAACCAATTTGAATTGCTGGCTCCCGGTGGCGATATCGATTCGATAAAAGCCGCCATTGTGGCGGGCGCCGATGCCATCTATTGCGGTTTAGATCATTTCAATGCGAGAACGCGCGCGGCCAATATCTCATTCGAAGACTTAAACGGCATATTAAGACTGGCTCATAAGCACAACTGCCAGATATTCCTGACGCTGAATATCATCATTTTAGAGAGTGAACTCCCGGCGTTAATCCGCCTGCTCAATGAATTAGTCAACACCGATATCGACGGCGTCATCGTTCAAGACTTAGGCCTGTTTTATCTACTCTCCAGATACTATAAATGCTTTGACGTACATGCATCGACTCAGGTGACCACTCACAATGAAGGCCAGATACTATTTTTAAATAAATTGGGTGCCGGCAGAACAAACCTCTCCCGTGAATTAAATATCGACGAGATTAAACAATTAACGGACATCTCTCACCAGAACGATATGATGACAGAGGTCTTTGTTCACGGCTCTAACTGTATAGGTTTCTCCGGTCTGTGTTATATCAGCTCGGCCCATGGCGGAAACTCGGGCAATCGGGGCCGATGCAGTCAGCCATGCAGGGATCAGTACCAAACGACCCGAGCAGGTAAAGATTTTCCCCTAAACCTCAAAGACAACTCCGCTTTTTCTGATATTGCCGCACTCGGTGAAGCCGGTGTCGACTCGTTGAAGATCGAAGGCCGTATTAAGAAATTTGACTACGTCTATACCGTAGTCAGCAGTTGGAGAGAGCAGATACAGCGCTATTGCCAGCATAAGAGCATAAAGAGTGACAATGAAGAGCTGTATAAGGTTTTCAATCGAGACTTTACCAACGCCTACCTTAAGGGGGATATTAATAAAAATATGTTTATTGATAACCCCAGAGGCAACTCGGTTCAACATTTTACCGCCATCAAAGGTTATAACACTGAGGTAGAGATCCAGTCGGTTAAGCAATCCCTCTATGACGAAAAAACAGTACTCATTCAATCCGTCGAGGAGAAGATAAAAGACTTAAACATTGCC
>SDWK01000160.1 GCA_004195335.1 Shewanella sp. | reverse complement strand
ATATTTTGCTTATCAGAGGTAACATAAAGCGTTGTTAACTCCGCATCTTTAAAATCTTGCTCGTACCAATACCCCCGCACGCCGCCAATTTTATACCCCTTGAAATCGACAAGTGTCTGCCACTCGAATCCATCAGGGAAACGCGATCGGTTATAAAAAAACTTTGGAAAAAAATAGATAACTGGTACCGAAAACCCGAATGTCTCGAGCCTCGCTTCCGTCTTCAGATAGGGAAACGTGGCAAACGCCTTCCCGGCCTGAACCGCATGTTCTCCCCTTAACCAAGGCAGAAACTCAAATTCGGGGCTAATATGACTCCCTTTAAACACGGCACGAATAATATCGGGAAAGATCCCGCTCGCCCTGCCCTCATCCTCAATAACATAGGGCTCGTAAGGGCTGGTCACAAAAACCAGAGACTGTGAACGGTTAGGCTCACTAACGACTGCCCACACCTTTAAGCCTGGAGCGAGTCCCAGACATAAAGAGATGAATAATAGAAGGTAGTTAACAGCCGTCATCATGACTCAATTGTCAGCGTGCTGGCGCAAATATCCATAGAATAAAATGATCCCTTTAACTGGTTTTACCCTCATCCCAATCTCGTCAATTATCAACAAATTATGACTCGCCAAATATCGTTCTACACAGTAAAGATAGTCTGTGAAAAGCGTGAATGCTACGACTCTGCACCTAAGATGAAGGTCGCTGCCGATAACGTCTATAAAAATCACCATTTAGACGCATACAAGAACAGACAATTCACCGATTAACATAGTGTTGGAAAATATAAGTTCTGCTACAATTCCCGCCGAAATCATCCAATAAAAAAAATACCCTATGAATCTCTCTAATAAAGTTCTAGCAGTTAATGATGATCTTCCTATCCGCACAGATAAGGCCGTTCATTCAGGTAAAGTTCGCAGCGTTTACTGGCTCACAGAGCAAGACAGCGCACGTCTTATTAAAGACAAAGGTTATGACGTCCCGGCCAATACCCCTCTCGCGATCATGGTGATCAGCGACCGGATCTCTGCATTCGATTGTATCTGGCAAGCTGAAGATGGCCTCAACGGTGTTCCAGGAAAAGGGGCGGCGTTAAATGCAATCTCAAATCATTGGTTTAAGCTGTTTAAAGAGAAAGGCTTAGCCGACAGCCATATTCTCGATGTACCACACCCGTTCGTCTGGATAGTACAAAAAGCGCAACCTGTGATGGTTGAAGCGATTGCGAGACAGTACATCACTGGCTCAATGTGGCGCGCGTACACCAAGGGCGAACGTGAATTTTGTGGCATTACCCTGCCTGAAGGATTAGAGAAAGATCAAAAGCTCCCAGAACTGCTGATCACACCGTCGACTAAAGGCGTATTAACCGGCCTCGAAGGCGTACCCGAAGCCGACGATGTGAACGTGTCTCGTGCCGATCTCCAGCGTCATCTTGAAGGCTTTAACTTCCACAGCGCTTCTGATATCGATCTCTACGAAAAGTTACTCAAAGAAGGTTTCGGTGTGATCAGTGATGCTCTGGCCGAACAAGATCAAATTTTCATCGATACCAAATTTGAATTTGGCTATGTTAAAGGCGCCGACGGTCAAGAGAAGCTTATCTATATGGATGAAGTGGGCACACCAGACAGCTCACGCATCTGGGATGGTCCGGCTCACCGCGACGGTCAGATAATCGAAAAGTCGAAAGAAGGCTTTAGACAGTGGCTACTCAACCACTTCCCGGACTCGGATATCCTGCTCAACAAAGAGCGTATGCCTGAGCGTTTCGCCCTGGCGGCCGATAATAAGCTACCGCAATCGGTGATGATGGATATCTCAAATACCTATGTCGGTATTGCCGAGAAAGTGATCGGCAAGAAATTGCATATCAGCGAGAACCCGAAACAAGAGATCATCGATATTCTACGCAATGAATATCAGCTGATTGCTGACTAAGCTTGCAGGATTAGTACTTCGCTCTAGTGCCGTTAAGTTAAGCAATAGAGTTGAAATGATATAAAGTGAAATAAAAAATAACCCGCAGCTTAATGCAAATTAAGCTGCGG
>SDWK01000155.1 GCA_004195335.1 Shewanella sp. | reverse complement strand
GAGAGTATCTGGGCCAGAACTTCCTGCTGGGCTCCGTCCAGGGTTCCGATGCGAAGAGTTTTGCCTACGCAGGCGATGGCGGGGCTGACCGTCAGAAACAGAATCAACGACACAAAAAGTACAGTTAACTTGCTAACCATTCCACCTCCAACAACTTGGATTTTCGAGAAAAGCAAGACCTTCTTTTTCAATAAAAAATCACCGTAGTACCAAGATTTATATTAAACGACTTAGGACTACTAAGTACGGTCAGCCTAAATAAACACCAACAAAAAGAAAACACTCCATTCAGTTAGAGACCTCCACATCTTGGCGGAGCCACTCCATCGTCATTTCCACCCCTTTCCAGGCCTCGGGAATACCTCCCTGATTCGGAAACTCCAATTTCAGCTCAAATAGATTTTCCCCCGCCGAGACATGAGGAATGGCTCGAGGTGCAAACTGAAATATCGACGACAATTTACCGCTTACCAGGCCAGCCTGTTCTTGAGGCACACCCTCAAGGAGCACTTGAAAGCCATAAGTGGCTCCCTGCCGCCCAGTTAACCACCTATCTAAACCCACCTTTACCACTCCAGCCTCACTCACAACGGGCAAGGGAGAAAGTTTTCGTAGGCTGCGATCAAAAACCTGTGCGTTGATATCACCCTTAGCAAAACCGGAACCAAGCACTAACTCACTCTTCAACACAGGATAAGGCCAATCTTCAACCACACTCAATCCCCACGAATTCAGCTCAACATTCAGACTCGAAAGCTTTCGAACAACTCTTCCAGTGCCAACAATCGGCGGCAATGGTTTATGAATGTAATCGGTCCGGTATGCAGAATTTCCTATGAAAAAAAAATCAACCTCATCATCTGGGGACAAAAACCAATCAATTTCATGGACTTTGTTATATTTCAAGATATCTGAAATCAGCTTATCAGGCGTCAAAATAAAATTATTCCCAGCCGTACTATATAGGTTAGCCACATATGCCCTAGGTGTATCAACCGCCAATTCAGGTCCGAACAAAACTAAGTCCGAATTAATCTCAAGATATTCGACACTTGCAACATTCCCTTCCGGACCACGATAAAAAACTTCCATATCAGGATCGAACATGTGCCAAGCGCCATCATAATAAATCTCAGAAACCACATGCCCGTCCAGACCATACGTCCTCGACATAAAGCCCAAGGCACGGGCAAGCAGGCTCAGGACTGAGGCCGAATCATCACAATAACCATAGCCATAAACATTAATTAGCTTAACTGGATCATGAGGTTCGTGACCATTTTCCTCGGAAGGGTAATAGTGGTAACGCCACTTCACAACAAAGTTCCACAGAGCTATGATTTTTTCTTCATCAGACATTTCTTCGCTAACGACACTTTCCAGCATACCCTGAAAACTGTCGAGAGAAGGACCACCCTTATGCTTTAACCTAGGAGTTACGGTCACCTGATTGTCTAGATTTTTCCATGAAAGCCTATAGGGGACCACTTCTAGATCACTAGGAACATTAACACTGAATATTGAGAAGGTCTTTTTTGCATTAACCATAGCGGTCGAACTAACAACCTTTTCATTCCAAACAACCTCATATTCGCGATTGTTTTTTCGTGGGTCAGAATTATCACTTGGTGAAAAAATAAGTTCTTTCCCCGCAGCAAAACCATACAGCCCTTTGCCATTTTGCACCGTATCCAGAGATGTACTCTCCAAATACTTCAGAGGCACTCCATCCTCCATTAAAATGTAATTCACGCCATCCAGACGCATCCAATCTTCACCCAACAATCGCAACTTAACCTTATATGCCCCCTGCTCAGCCTCATAAATGGCCTGCGGCTCAACAACTTCCCTAAACTCCCTCACAGCAGCAACTTCATCGACATCGACTACTGCGCTTTCCGTTTGTTGACTCACGCAGCCCGCCAATAAAACCACCAAGCTTCCCTGAACAGCAGCCTGTCCAATAAACTGAAAAATTCTTCCATTTATCATCTTCTAAAGCTCCCCTGCGGTTTTAAATCAAAGCAACCCCCAAGCACCACGCAAGAGTCGTGAGAGG
>SDWK01000586.1 GCA_004195335.1 Shewanella sp. | reverse complement strand
GAATATATCAAACCGTAGTCTAAATTCAAAAGTCTGGTTAATAGTGCTTATTCTTATTTTGCTATTTCCTACTTTTTTCTGTGTTTCTGGAATTGTTACATCATTAGATTTAGAAAACCCAAGAAGACATGAAGGTCTAATCGTTGTTGGTATTATGTTTATGTATTCCTTCTTTATATGGATTCCATTCTTGGTTACCTTGATAAAGAGTTGGGGGAAACATAAGGTTGCTTTTAACTTGTTGGTACTAATGCCTTTTTTAATAATGCTTGGATGTTTTTTATATTCATTGTAGCGAGTGACGTAACAGAAATTTCAATCAGATTATGCAAGTTTTCCACTTTTTGCAAAGTCCCGCAAAAAGGTTAACCAACATTGTTTCACTAATTAAATGGGCGTTACCGTATATCCGATTGCTATACCCTCCCTAATCAAAATTCCATGAATTAGAGCCTTTGTTCAACTCTCCGCTGTTCAAAATAGTTGTAGTAACCAGAAAACCTAAATCGAAGAGATTACTGTCTCGAAACCAGAGCAGGTGTAGATGCGGCTGCGAGCTTCCAAAACAGGGAAGTTTTGGCAGAGCCTATAGGGACATACTTGCAACGATATCCTTATCTAACAGCCAGTTCGGCATCCATGCCTCTCGTTCATGAGCTCAGAAACCTTAAGTTTCTATTCACCGTGCCGAAGAAGTATCTGCACATTCAGGTCGTTTATTGGCATCCTGCCACCACGACATTTGTGCATCCCTGCACGGCACGAACCGCAGGCTATAGATTAAATAGAAGTTATGGTTACCCATAAACTAACCAAATACAAAACCAGCCAAATGAACCCAAATCAGAGGGATACTTCAAACTTGTTATCAGACAAGTCTTAAGTTTTTGAATAACCTTGCATTAAGGTTTGCCAATTGCTCTCATTGAAGGCCAAGGTGGGGAGCTTGGTTAGCTCCTTTCTGAAGGAGCGTAATAACCTTTCCAGGTTGGCACCTTGCCACTTAGGGTTGGGTGAGCGGATCTCGCCTCTGTCGAAGTCGATAAGGTAGAACTTGTCTGGTGTGATAAGAATATTCTTGGCGTTGAGGTCGGCATGATAGACCCCTCGCTGGTGGAATTTAGCGATACAGGCACCGAGTTGCTGCCATTGTAGATCTGACATTGGCGACTGGCTCAGTTGGGCCACTAAATCCTGCGCGCCTTCTACGCGTTCTATGATGATATCGGCGCAATAAAAGAGACCGTTTCTCTCTACGTTAGCGGCGATGGGGCGTGGGACTTCAAACCCTTCGCTGTATAGCAATTCTAATAGCGATAACTCTGCCACCGCTCTGGTGTTCTTCAGGCCAGTGTAAAAATAGGAGTCCTTGCTGAGCTTTTCCATCAGCCCGCCGCGGTAGTAGTGGCGCAGCACCCATTCACTCTTGTCTGTCTCTGCCATATTGTGTTTCACAAACCAGGTGGTATATCGCCCTTTGGATGAGCCGGTGATCGCGGCTTGGCTTTGCCAATAATCGAAGGTAAACCACTGCGAAGATATGGTTTCAAGCGTGGCATCGCAATATACGATAGCGCCTGATGGGGTTTGTTTAATATGCATATTGACTCGGGTCGTCGCTTTTAAGAGTGAAAGCCATTTCTGATGCTGGCTATTCTACAATAACTTACACTGATGGAGTTAATTTAGACCCGCTTAATCACGGATTCCAGATTTTCTTGCCAGGGACTTGCCTGAAGGATGGCTTGAGATTGGCTGATATCGAGCTGACTAAACCTAGGCCGCTTAGCCGCGGAGCCATAGTCTTGCGATGAGATGGGAATAATCGTGATGGCTTTTTCCAGCTTGCCATATTTCAGCGCTAATTGTTGAATCGCGACGGCAAATTCATACCAGGAGGTCTTGCCGTTATCAGACCAATGGTAGAGGGGAGATAATGACTCTTGCTCCGTGAGTGCCCATATAAACAGGGCCAGTTCTTTGGCTGAGGTCGGGCTACTGATCTGATCCGATATCACCTTTAATTCTGGCTTTTCATGCATCAACCTAAGCATGGTTTTAACGAAATTAGTGCCATATTGTGAGTACACTGATGAGGTTCGCACTGTGGTCGACTGAGTTGGCATACATAGTTGAAGGGCTTTTTCACCGGCAAGCTTAGAGGCTCCATAGACATTGATAGGGTGAGGAGTATCGGAGGTGGTGTAGGGAATACTCTGTTTTCCATCAAAGACATAGTCGGTGGAGAGGTGGATTAGGCGAATATTTTTATCTTGCGCTGCCATCGCAATATTCTTTACCGCAAGTTCATTAATTTCGAATGCTAATGAAGGCTCAGATTCGGCTAAGTCGACCTGGGTATAGGCCGCGGTATTGATGATGAACTCCGCTTTATGAGTCGAGATAGCAGATTCGATCTCATCGATAACCGCTAAGTTGATATCAAGGTGCCCGAGTGCAACGCATTCCATATGAGCGGGTTTATTGGCGATAAGTGCCTGAGCGAGCTGACCGCTTTTGCCTAAGATGAGACCCTTCAATCTTGAACCAGCCATCTCTTATGGATTTTCATGCTTTGAATCATCATGATTGATTGCCTTTGAACTATGGCCTAAACGCTCACGTTGATAGCTGCCATCTTGAATATGGCGGCACCACTCAAGATTATCTAAATACCACTGGATGGTTTTTACTATGCCGGACTCGAACGTTTCCACCGGCTTCCAGCCCAACTCTTGATTAATCTTGGTAGCATCGATGGCATAACGCAGATCATGTCCTGGCCGGTCTTCGACATAAGTGATCAGTTGCTTGAAGTCCTCAATCCCTGAGGGTTTGGGTTTAATCAGGAAATTAAGTTGGTCACAGATGATGGTGATAACTTCAATATTCTGTTTTTCATTGGACCCGCCGATGTTATAGGTCGTTCCAAGCTTACCATCGGTCGCTACCTTATAGAGGGCGCGAGCATGATCGTCGACATATAACCAATCTCTGATCTGCTTGCCATCGCCATATACAGGTAGAGGCTTGCCCTCTAATGCATTAAGAATGACCAGAGGTATCAGTTTTTCGGGAAATTGGTAGGATCCATAGTTATTTGAACAATTGGTGATCACCACGGGCAGTTGGAATGTTCGGCTCCAGGCTCTGACTAGATGGTCTGACGCGGCCTTGCTGGCCGAGTAAGGCGAACTCGGGTTATATGGGCTCTGTTCGGTGAAGAGTCCGGTTTCTCCTAGATCGCCATAGACCTCATCTGTTGAGATATGATGAAATCTGAAGCGCTGTTTTTTATTGGTTTCAAGTTCGGCAAGATAATCCCGGCTCGCTTCGAGCAGGGTATAAGTCCCTAGAATATTGGTTTGTATAAACTCGCCCGGGCCATCGATAGAGCGATCGACATGACTCTCGGCGGCGAGGTGCATGATGATATCGGGTTGATACCGCTTCATGGTGTCATCGACAAGGTGACGATCGCAGATGTCCCCAAGGACGAAGTGGTAACGCTTGTTATTCTCTATCGAAGATAAAGATTCCAGATTACCCGCATAGGTTAATTTATCCAGATTGATAACGGTATGGGGTGTCTCGTTAATCAGAAACCTTACTAGGGCCGAGCCGATGAACCCAGCGCCACCGGTCACCAGAATCGTTTTGTTTATGTTCATACTCATAGCCAGTGCTCTTGGCGGTTAAATGCTAAACCCGCTCTATCCTTCGCCGACAGTATGGGCTGCGCTATGTCGTCGGTCTTCGATCTGCTGGTTTTGGAGAGTGGCCAATCTACCGATAACTCAGCATCGTTCCAGATAATGGTTTTTTCGAACTCCGGCGCGTAATAATCGGTGCATTTATAGATACAGTCTGCCGATTCTGAGGTGACATAGAAGCCGTGAGCAAATCCGGCCGGAACCCAGAGTTGACGCTTATTGGTTTCACAAAGATAGGTACCGAACCACTGCCCGTATGTGGGACTCTCTCTGCGCAGGTCAACGGCGACATCGAATACCTCTCCGGAAATGACACGTATCAGCTTGCCCTGAGTCTGGCTGGATTGATAGTGTAGCCCCCTCAATATCCCTCGCTTGGATCGACTGTGGTTTTCCTGAACAAAATGAACATCGCTGACATGCTCCCTGAACCAAGAGTCCCGAAATGATTCGAAGAAGAAACCTCTCTCATCGCCAAACAGCTTGGGTTCGATAATCTTGAGATCTGCAATGGGGGTGTCGATGACGTTCATCTCGGGTCTGTTAATGCCAGCATAGGGAAATTATCTGTGATAATAACATTTTCTTAGGGCTGGAGCGGTGCGGTTTATTAGCTCAATGAACCAGATGATGATAATTATCTGTTAAAGCATGGAACCGGAACGGGTTCTACATTAAACTTTGCTCGTTTATTTCATCAACCCCAGAGCACTATGAGTTTAGAACTTAGCAAGATTAACTCCCTATGTTTGTTGCGTTTATCAGCCATCGGCGATGTATGTCATGCGGTGGCTATGGTGCAGGCGATACAGAGAAAACACCCAGAACTTAAGATAACCTGGGTGATAGGCAAGGTTGAATATCAATTGCTTAAGCATCTTGAGGGGGTTGAGTTTGTCATTTTTGACAAGTCGCAGGGTTGGCGCAGTTATTTCAATTTAAGAAAGGCGTTAGCAGGGCAGAGGTTTGATGTGCTGTTACATATGCAGGTGGCACTGAGAGCGACACTCGCTTCACTGGCCATATCAGCCAAGGTTCGCATCGGTTTCGATCGTTTCAGAGCTAAAGAGGGGCAGTGGTTGGTGACAAACCACAAGATTGAGCCGCAAGAGACGCCACATGTCCTCGAAGGTTTTATGGGCTTCGCTAAGGCGCTTGGTGTTACAGACCTCTCTCCTCAATGGGACATACCGGTTCCATCTGCGGACACCGAATTTGCCCAACAGTTAATCCCCGAGGGGAATAAGATATTAGTCATCTGCGCCGCAGCCAGTAAAGCCGAGCGAAACTGGTTACCCGAGCGCTATGCCGCGGTGGCGCAGCATGCCATATCGAACGGCTATAGAGTCATGCTCTGTGGTGGCCCCACTGCATTAGAGAAAACCTTAGCCGAAGATATTCAAACGGCTTGCACACAACCGCTGGAAAATATGGTGGGCAAGACCTCACTCACTCAACTGTTGGCTGTACTTAAGCAAGCCACCATAGTGTTGGCCCCCGATACTGGTCCTGCACATATGGCGGTGACTCAGGGAACGCCGGTGATTGGGCTATATGCGCATTCTAATCCTGGCAGAACAGGGCCCTATTTGAGCCTGAACTATGTCGTCAGCGTCTATGAACCCGTTATCAATACTCAGCATACAGCTCCTGTTGCTTGGGGGACACGGGCAAAGGGAAGTGACCTGATGACGCAGATCCAGCTTGAGCAGGTGATTGCCAAATTTGATCAGCTATCGCAACAGTTATCGAACTAATGCTAGAATGCTAGGCTCTTTTTGAGTTGTCACCGTTAATGTTTTGGTGACAGAAAGAGAGAATACACATGGATGTAATCTAGGCATACTAGCTAAACGGTAGGGAAATATTTGATGTTGTCAGCGCCTAAGTTTTTGTTTGTTCCGGTCTCTTCTGCAGAGGGGGTTGGAGAATATATGCGCTCTAAAATTATTGCTGATGAAGTTCTGCGTCGCTGGCCAAAATCGCAAATTAGTTTCGCCTTGAATCGGCAGGCCCCCTATGTAAAGCAATGTCCATATTCCACTTATTTGCTCGATGATACTCCCACCAAGAAGATCAAAGAGGTCAATCAGCTAGTATCGGAGCTAGAACCCGACGTCGTAGTGTTTGATGCCGCGGGACGTAAGGCTCAGCTAAAGCATGCTCATAAACTCGGTGCTAAAGTTATTTTTATCAGTCAGCATAGGCGAAAGCGCACCCGCGGGATGAAAATTGGACGAGCTCTGGTAACTGATAGTCACTGGGTCGTACAACCTGAGTTTGTGATTGGCGACATCAGTCGAATTGAAAGACTTAAGCTTGAGATGATCAATGTTGCACTCCCGCTGTTTACTGGGTCAATCTTTACTCATCCGAACGCAAGGGGGCAAGAGCTTCTCTATCGGAAATATGAGCTTAAACCCCGGCAATATCTGATTTATAGCGCTGGCTCCGGTGGGCATTTGGCAAATGATAGACTCGCAGCCGATCTGTTTGCTGAGGTAGCTCAGGCTATCTATAAAAAAACGGCTATTGCGAGCGTAATGGTATTCGGTCCTAACTATCCTAATCTTCTACCTAAGATGGATGGGGTAATAGCTATCGAGCAATTAAGCAATGATGAGTTTATTAACCTCCTCGATGGTGCAAAAGGGGCTGTTTTGAGTGGGGGAGATACACTCCTGCAAGCCATCGCCTTGAATACTCCAACGTTAGCGGTTGCTGTATCAAAAGATCAACCCGCTCGAATTAAAAAATGCGTGTCGCAATCAGTGATCCTATCTTGCGCCACTCACTTTGATGAGATGCTGAATGCAGGATTAAGCCTTATCGAAGAAAAGACGATATGCAGATTAAAAGCCAGTATGGGAGGTTGCAGTAGCCTCAATGGCTTAGATATCGCGATGGATGAAATTGAGCGTCTGATTAATCAAACTTAGAGGTAACATCAGCCGTGATATCAAGACACTATGAAAATTTGAAATAATTGCTAATTAAGCGCTCTAAGGAAGGAAACGTCGGGCGCTCTATATTTCTATATCTAAGATTTGTGTATACGCAAAGGTAGCAGTAGAATGCGCCGTCGTACTTACCGCTTCCTCGTTTGTTCCAAGGTCCTACCAATGAAGTTCAAAGTTTTTATTATTAATCTAGATTCCTGTGTCGAACGGTGGGTAAATATCTCGACTCAGTGTGATGCCTTGGGTCTAGAGTATGAGCGGGTTTCTGCCGTGAGAGGCAGTGAACTGACGGCACAAGAGAAGGCAAAGGTCTACGATCTACCTGCCAACCTGAAAAAGTATGATAAGCAACTCAATGATGGCGAGATAGGTTGCTATTTGAGTCATGTTAAATGTTGGGAAAAGATTGTTGAAGAAGGGCTGGATTTTGCTCTTATTCTTGAAGATGACGCCTCTTTGCGGGAGAAAATCAAGGAATGCATTGCACTCTTTTCCTCAATGGACTCATCTGACTGGGATTATATCAAACTGTTTAACAGTAAACGATTGAAAATGAAGGTGGCATCGCTCAATTTAGATGAGGGAGTACAGTTGCATAAAGTAGCGAAACTCCCTGCGAGCACCTGTTCTCAATTTGTGTCTCAGGTGGGGGCGCAAAAACTACTTAAGTATAGTTTTCCTATTGCGCGTCCGGTCGATGCAGACATTCAGCATTGGTTTGAACGAGAGCTACGTTGTTTTGTTGTCACGCCTTCTGTGGCTGCGCCAGCAGGCTTTGAGAGTGAAATTGATACACTGAATGGCCAGCATAGGGACTATGTACAGCGTCGGCCATTGAAGCGGATCATACTGCTGGTGATATACGAGTTAAACTTGCGGATTAATACACTTAAGTTGGCACCATTTCCCAAAATCAAAGGCTGATTGTTTATTTTCAGTATGAGGCATGGCTCACCGACACCGTAACTACTTAGCTAGGGTGTCTGAAGCGTTATTCAGTGCTAATTTGTCTGATTTAAATTACCACTTTTCCTCTCAATTGATAATCACGCTTCCCTACGGCTTAGAGGAAAATTTAGAGAAGTACCAGTTGAGTAA
>SDWK01000692.1 GCA_004195335.1 Shewanella sp. | reverse complement strand
ATCACAATGAGATGCAACTGACATATCTAAGACTATTGCTCTTTTCGCACCAGCTTCTTTAAATGTGTCAACTAAAGATTCTAAATCAGATTTAATACCTGCAAGAACAATTTGTCCATCCATATTATAATTTGCTGGCCATACTTTTTTACCACTATCTCTTTGTTCTTCAGATATTTTTTCTACAGTTTTATCATCTAAACCAACAAGTGCCATCATCCCTGCGCCACCATCAGAGCATGCTTCAGTCATAAATAATCCTCTTTTATGAACTAGTTCAATTGCATCTAAATAATCAATTGCCCCACTTGCAACTAGTGCTGAAAACTCACCTAAAGAGTGTCCTAAAACAAACTCTGGCTTGATATCACATTTATCTTTAAAAATTGCATTAGCAATAGAACTAACCAATAAAATGGCAGGTTGAGTAAATTCAGTTTTTCCTAAATTTTCATTTTCCTCAAACAGTAACTCTTCAAAATTGATTCCTAATCTATCACTTGCTTTAGAGATCATCTCTTTTGCAATTTCACTATTTTCAAAAAAATCTTTCCGCCAATTCGCGACCGGTGGCCTCTTGCGAGAGGATAAGAAGCCGGTTCTTTACCCGGATCGAACCGGCATATGCCTGCCTCATGATTCAAAGAATTCCCATTATAGAAAGAACTAAGAGAGCTTCTCAAGCTTTTCAAGCGTCATCGGCCCCTCAAAAAACTCCCGATTGGCTCGAATCTTGTCGTCGTCCCAATCCCACCAGCACAACGCCAGCAGCCTTTGAATGATTTCTTCCGAAAAACGGTATTTGTTCACCTTCGCAGGTGTGCCCCCACGATCGCATAGGGCGGTACATCCCGGGTGACGGTCGAATTAGCGGCAATCACGGCGCCACTGCCGATGGTCACGCCGGAGAGTATTACGACTTGGGCGACAATCCATACATCGTGGCCAATGGTTATCGGTTCACTCGACTTAATATGATTTTGATCGGAAGCTGCCCAGAAGTTTTTCTGTCGATCTAGGGCCCCAATCAAATTACGGCGTATGTAGTAAGTCGTGCATCGGTCTGTAATATGGTTAAATTCCTAAATCGTGCGCTGCCGTGCAGTAGAACAGAAATCTCCAATACTTACACCATCGGATACTGACACTGATATCATTTCCGGGGCCATTGAACGAAGTATATCTTCCGAGTTTAACGTCTCCCGAAATCAGACTACAGAAAATCAGGTAATGATCTCCAACGGTCACATTGTCGTACAGCGCCGAACCATATACTGAAGAATAAGGTCCGACTATAGTCATATCGTCCAGGATTATCCATTTGACGTAGGCCGTCCTATGTGTCCCCACAGGGCGAACTGCCTGTATCCCCGGTACTCATTGTGGCTTTGCAATCTTTCGGGCCAGGCATCTCATGGTGTCACTACCGCTTGCAATCCAATACCGGCCAACGCCATCATCTGGTCAATACCCTCCTCGGCAATATCTTGGGATGCAAAGACACCTGCGGCTGCCTGATCGCATTTTACTTGGGAAATATGCTCGCATAAGATTATCTTTGAAAGTAAATCGTCGGTATTTGCTGCTTGCAGCATAACCCCCATCTCGATATACGAAGAAAATAAGCCTGCACCAGTAGGGGTGACCACGACCGTAGGCAACCCGAAACCTAGAGCCTCCAACCCGACCGCCGAATGACCCGTAACATGTACACATGAAATACTCAAGAGGGGATAGAGCGCAAGACTTGAAGATCTTTCAACCTCGAACCTCGATTCTGGAACACTTTTTAAGACCTTCTGGATCTCAATACGTTCTTGTTTTGCCGTTGCGGGGTGGATCCGAATAAGCCAGAACCAATTATCGGGTGCCCGTTTCATGGCACTGGCAATTGTCGCATTGAAACCAAAGCCCTTTTGCAGCGTAACCAGAATGACTTTTTCTTTGGTACTGGCGATACTTTTGGTTTGGTCAAACTCCCTGCTTGAGAATTCAAATTCTTGATTACGCCATTTGTTAAACCATAAATTTCCAACCACAAGCGAAGAACAGTGGGCAGAAA
>SDWK01000425.1 GCA_004195335.1 Shewanella sp. | reverse complement strand
GGTCGATACTGGGCTCGAACCAGTGACCCCCTCCTTGTAAGGGAGGTGCTCTCCCAGCTGAGCTAATCGACCTCGCTGTGTGGGGCCGTATTATAGGGATGAACGATTTACTGTCAACGCTTTTTTGGATTAAAACAAGAGTGCGGCGTAATTTTATGCGGATTGATGCATTGTCACTCAATACCTTGTTGGTTTAGTGTATTTTCGCCTTGAGTAAGAGGGCGTGGGCTAATAATTCAACAACTAGGCTCTGCAATACGTCTATCAATACATTTATCACGCACCAATGAGAGCATGGCAATTTCCCTAATCCTATTTGGCTGTTAGAATATGCGCCACATTCATTGGTACAGTCTATTATTTAGACTTTCTATATAGGTTAGTGTCCCATTATGACAACTAAGACGCGTTTTGCTCCAAGTCCTACTGGTTTTTTGCATGTTGGTGGCGCCCGTACAGCGCTTTATTCATGGTTATATGCTCGTGCAAATCAAGGTGAGTTCGTTTTACGAGTAGAAGATACCGATATTGAGCGTTCGACTCCTGAAGCATGCGAAGCCATTCTAGAAGGAATGCAGTGGTTAGGTCTGAATTGGGATGAAGGGCCTTATTACCAAACCAAGCGTTTTGATCGCTATAATGAAATTATTGCTCAGATGTTAGAGCAGGGCACTGCCTATAAGTGTTACTGCTCACGTGAGCGTATAGAAACTATGCGTGAGGAACAGGCGGCTAAAGGTGAACAACAGAAGTATGATGGTTGTTGTCGAGATAAAGCGCCACGTGATACAGATGAGCCTTTTGTTATTCGTTTCAAAAACCCGACAGAGGGTAGCGTAGTATTTGATGATCACGTTCGTGGTCGCATCGAAATTTCAAATGACCTTCTGGATGATTTGATCATTGCACGTACTGAAGGTACGCCGACTTATAATTTTTGTGTTGTTGTAGATGATTGGGATATGGGGATCACTTGTGTAGTACGTGGTGAAGATCATATCAATAATACTCCCCGTCAAATCAACATCCTTAAAGCGCTTGGTGCACCCATCCCAGAATATGCTCACGTTGCTATGATCTTAGGTGATGACGGAGCTAAGCTTTCTAAGCGTCATGGTGCAGTCGGTGTGATGCAGTATCGTGATGATGGCTACCTGCCAGAGGCGCTACTTAATTATCTCGTTCGTCTTGGCTGGTCTCATGGTGATCAAGAAATCTTCTCTATTGATGAAATGAAACAGTTGTTCAAGCTTGATGATATCAATAAAGCGGCTTCAGCATTCAATACTGAAAAACTGAATTGGTTGAACCAACACTATATAAAGGAACTGGATCCTGAGTATGTTGCTAAACATTTAGAATGGCACATGGCAGATCAAAACATTGATACGAGTAATGGTCCTACTTTATCTGCAGTTGTCACTGCATTATCTGAGCGAGCTAAAACGTTAAAAGAGTTGGCGGCTTCTAGCCGTTATTTCTATGAAGACTTTGCTGACTTCGATGAGACGGCTGCAAAAAAACATCTTCGTGGTGTCGCAATGGAACCTCTTCAGCTTATTCAGCAGAAATTAGCGGTTTTAAGTGAATGGACTTTAGAGAATATTCATCAAGCTATTGAAGATACCGCCGCAGAGCTAGAGGTTGGTATGGGCAAAGTGGGTATGCCTTTACGTGTGGCTGTTACCGGGGCTGGAATGTCACCTGCTGTAGATTTGACCTTATTCTTGGTTGGCAAGACTCGTAGTGAACAAAGAATCTCCAAAGCGATTGAATTTGTAGCTAATAGAATAAATTCCTAAAAAACGAGTTGACACTTTTGGGCCCGCTGCATAGAATGCGCCACGCAGTTGAGACACAGTGAAGTAAATACTTGTGCAGTGTGCTCAAAGGTAATTTAGTTTGTGAGGGGCCTTAGCTCAGCTGGGAGAGCGCAACACTGGCAGTGTTGAGGTCAGCGGTTCGATCCCGCTAGGCTCCACCAATCTAACTAAAGCTCTTTATTTGTAGAGTCTAAAGAATAAATGTCCTGGTCCCCATCGTCTAGTGGGAACAAGACTAGGG
>SDWK01000577.1 GCA_004195335.1 Shewanella sp. | reverse complement strand
GTCTCGTGGGCTCGGAGATGTGTATAAGAGACAGCTCTAAAGGTCGTTCTCTAAGAGAGTGCTTTCCGTTACCTCTTTAAGAGAGTCAGATGATGGTGTTAGCAAAAACGATAGCAGTGTAAAAGGAGTTTCCCTATGAAAGCCGCTGAGCTTGTAAAAGCAATACTTGTATCAACCTCATTGATGATGATCACCCCGACCATAATGGCTGAGCCGCCAACTAAGGCCGAAAAAAAGGCGATGAAGGAGCAGCGAAAGAGTGAGAAAGAGGCTCGAAAGGCTGTAGACAAACGCGAGCGTGAGGCGAGAAAAGATGCCAAGGAGTACGACCGTGAAGCGCGTAAAGATGCAGAAAAACGACAGCGTGAAGTGAGAAAGGATTCTAGGGAATATAACCATGATGATCGCAAAGATGCAGAAAAACGACAGCGTGAGGCGAGAAAGGATTCTAGGGAGTATAACCATGATGATCGCAAGGATGCAGAAGAACGACAGCGTGAAGCGAAAAAGGATGCCAAGGAGTATGACCGTGAGGCGCGTAAAGATGCAGAAAAACGCGAACGAGAAGCTCGCATAGGGGCAGAAGAGCGTCAGCGTGAAGCTAAGGAGAAGACTAAAGAGGGCAAAAATAGGGATTGTAATAAAAACGAAGAGTGTGAAGAAAACCTTTGATATTTTGCTCTGACATTAAGGCATCACTGCCGCAAGTCCGCCCTAAGAGCATTTACATGCATCTTCGCAAAATAAAGGGGAGCAGCTTTATACCGCTAGCCTATGAGACTGCTCCCTATCAATTCAGACACAAGCGATTGGCAGAGAGAGTCATCATTGCTGCTAAAAGGTTTAACTGAGTACCTTATCTCAGCACTTTACTCAGGAAGGCTTGGGTTCTTGCCTCTTTAGGTGCACTGAACAGGGCTTCCGGCTCGCTGTTTTCTACGATAACGCCGCCATCCATAAAGATAACCCTATCCGACACATCCCGTGCAAAGCCCATTTCGTGGGTGACGATCACCATGGTCATCCCCTTGCTGGCTAGGGCTTTCATCACATCGAGTACATCGCCCACCATCTCGGGATCCAGTGCCGAGGTGGGCTCATCGAACAACATCAGCTCAGGTTTCATCGCCAGTGCACGGGCGATGGCAACTCGCTGCTTCTGTCCACCCGACAGACTGGCAGGGTAGGCATCGGCTTTATCCTTCAATCCTACCAGTTCAAGTAAAGCGTCGGCTTCTGCATCGGCTTGCTTCGGGGTCATCACCCCAATGTTTACTGGCGCAAGGGTGATGTTTTGTTTAACCGTTTTATGGGGGAAAAGGTTAAAATTTTGAAACACCATGCCCACTTTCTGCCTTAGCTTATCGACGCAAGCATCGGGGGCCGTGATAGATTGACCATCGATCAGCACATCCCCCTGGGTCGGTTGCTCAAGCAAGTTAATGCAACGTAAAAAGGTGCTCTTGCCACTGCCAGATGGGCCGATCACACTGACGACTTCGCCATGATTAATCTGCTCATCGATTCCTTTCAGCACTTGGTTATCGCCAAAGCTCTTATGTAAATCATTAATCTTAATCACTTTGCTTTAACCTCGTTTCAAATTTCGACAGCAGTAGGGTGAAGCTATATGTCAGCAGCAGATAGATCAGCGCACAGGTGAATAGCGGCACGCTGTCTTCGAAGGTACGGCTACGAATAATCTCTCCGGCGCGCATCAGATCGACGCCCCCAATAAACCCGATCACAGCCGTCTCCTTCAGTAACACGATAAATTCATTACCCAGAGAGGGGAGAATATTCTTAATCGCCTGAGGAAGAATGACCTCTTTCATCGTTGCCCAGTGGGACAACCCCAAGGAGCGTGCGGCCTCCATCTGGCCTTTGTCGACCGCCTGGATCCCGGCGCGAATGATCTCAGAGATGTAGGCCCCGCTATTGAGGCCAAATGCGATAATGGCGGCGGTGATCTTGTCGATATCGAATGCGGCCAGCACAATAAAGTAAAGGATCACTAACTGTACAACTACCGGCGTGCCACGAATGATGCTGACATAGAGGTTAGCCGGCCAACGTAGATACCATTTCGGTGACATCTTCATCAGGGTGGTCGTTACCCCTAATATTGATCCCATTATCATGGCAAAAAAGGTCACTATCAGGGTGACTTTAAGGCCATTTAAGATGAGGTAGATACCGATTAAGCCATCTTGCCCGATAGGGGTAAACAATGAAGCGTTAATTGCATCAATCATTATCGGCTCACTTCATATGCTTGGCGACAAGGGCGTCATACTCGCCGTTGTGCTTCATGGTCGTCAGGGTGCTGTTGATGCTCTTTAGCAATTCAACTTTCTCCTTGGCGACCGCAAATCCATAAAACTCGGGGTCGAAATCCAGTTCAATCATCTTAAGCCCAGGATTCTTATCCAGAAAGCTGGCCGCAGGTTCACTGTCAAACAACACCAGATCGACCTTGGAATTTTTAAGCTCCATGATGGCCTCAAAACCTGTGTTGAAGGCGGTGACCTGTTGGGTGTAACTCTTGGCCATGATATCGCCGGTGGACCCCAACTGTACCGCGATATGTTTCCCCTTTAGGTCATCGACGCTCTTGATGCTGGAGTTCTCTTTATTGACCAGCACCACCTGTGTTGCTTCATAGTAGGGAGCAGAAAAATTAACGCTCGCCTGACGTTCAGAAGTAATGGTCATGCCTGAGGCGATTAAGTCGATTTTGCCCGAATTGAGCGCAACAATAAGCGAATCAAACTTCATGTTTTCAACTTTAAGCGTCTTACCCGCATTCTTAGCAATCTGACGAGCCAAATCGATATCGAAGCCTTTGATCTCATCGCCGCTCACCCCGCCGACATACTCAAAAGGTGGAAATGACGCGTTAGTGCCTACCACAAGGACATCGTCACTCTTACCGCAGCCGGTTAACACCAACAGACCTGCTAAACCTAAGCTTCCCACAAACAACATCGACTTCTTCATCTTCAACTCTCTTCACCAAAATACTCAACTGGCAACGACTATAGACTTATAGATAACAAAATCAATAGTTATGCTATAAAGATGACTATAAATTCACTTTAGGTGAGTTAGATGACTAATAATTAATCTGTTTGAAGTTGTTGCAACTCAGTATTAACAAGTTGTTCGCCGCTTTGGCTGTCGATGTTGAGCTAACGCTATAGTAGTGAGAGGTGAATAATTAGTTAAAAATGGCGGCCCTGTCTTTGTTCTTTTTTATTTAAATAACAGGCTGAGTTAGAATGAAAAAGAGCCAGAGTTTTCATCAACTCCAGCCCCTTGATTCCTTGCTCTTTCTCCATTCTCTCGTCTGCGAATGCTTTATTTACGACATGTACGCGAACCCGGTTTACCGCCGCAACTACCGGAGCAACATTCAGAGTCTAAGCTGCAACTGCTTCCTTTAGCGGCACAGCTGCCACCGCCACCGTTGATTAAACAGATGAGTGATAGATTGGTGTATGCGCTATAGGCGTGAACAGCGGCATTGAGCGTACTCGTACCAGAGCCTGCATCCGGTGCAGCGCCTGTAGTACAGGACTCGTTCGAGTTAGAAGAGTAGCTACCACACTCGTTGTTGCTGCTGTTGGGGTTAGTCTCGGCCTCGGCATTGAAGCGCAGATAAAGGTCGGCATCGCCGTTGTTGCTAGATGTGCTGCAGGTGATTGTTTTCCCCGCACTCACTCCCTCTAAGAAGTAATGCTGGATCGCACCTGTCTCACCAGCTTGACCGCTAAGTTCATCACCGTCGGTCAATGGGATCGGAGTAGTGGGTTCAGGTGGCTCATCGCTAGGCACGCCCACAGCGTCCCAGGCAGAGTGAACGGCTGCCGCGTGGTTAGAGCTAAGATAGCCATCATCGAAAAGCGTTTGAGCTAAAAGCGCCGTGCAATAGCGGGCGGCGGCGAAATCTGAACTCGGCGTTAAACAGCCGACATTGGCGGCATAAAAGATCTGGAGTGCCATACCTAGGCTGGTATCAAAGTTAGAATGGAGTGCAGGTACCGTGACTGATGTTTCACCACGTGGGTGTGTACCACCTTGAACCAAAAGTACGAATGCCAGGTTGGCTATTCCCGAGTTTGAATGCACGCCGCCATTATCTGAGCTGCCGGTATAACGATCTGGATAGTAGTCATAATCACCAAAGCTTCTTGGGTCAGCCATGTTGCGCAGAGCATCTCCTGAGGTATTTGGGGTGTAGATATCTTCACCCAGTAGCCAAGTATCGGTGATGCCAGCACCCTCTTGGCGATCAACGCCTGCACCGAAGATATCAGACCACACCTCATTCAGCGCGCCTGACTCGTTCTGATAAATAAGGCCGGAGGAGCGCTCGGTAACGCCGTGGGTCAGCTCATGGGCGACCACGTCGGCATCCTGTGACAGCGGAATAAATGTTACCCCATCACCATCACCATAGGTCATCTGGCTACCGTCCCAGAAGGCGTTGTTGTAGTTACGGCTGTAATGGACACGGGATTTAAGAGTCATGCCCGCACCATCTATTGAGTCGCGACCATGGTTACTCCAGTAATAGTTGTAGGTGGCGATGGCAAAGTTATGGGCGGCGTCGATGGCATCATCTCCGCTAGTGAGTGTATTGGAGCTGGTCGAGACGGTGCTACAGCGGCGAGTTTTTTGGTGGCAATCCTGAGTATTCAACGAGAGGCCATACATAATCTGCGGGTGTCTGGCTGCGACTTTACCTGTGCTGGCATCGACGAAGACCAAGTCACGTTGAGGCCCCTCTGCATTGACGTATTCGAAAGTGGCTTTCCAAGCTAAGTGTCCACGGCTATCGCTACCGAGCACATAGCTAAGTTCAGGCTTGCCCCTGCGTGTGCCTTCGACATTGACCTGACTGAAGGCCTCGACAGCACTTAATTTTGGCTGTGAGGGAAGCTCTCCACCAGGAACAAAGTCACCATTCACCGCGTAAATAGAACCATTCACGTCAGCGTGGAGCACCATGCCTGCACCCGCCACAGCAAGTCCATTGAGGGTCTGCTGGAAACGAACATGAACTCCGCCGGCTTTATCTTCTATGACTTTAGTGGCGACCATCTCTTCATTGCCGCTGGCACTAAACTCTTGGGTTAAAATATCTTGCAGTGCGCTCTTAGCTGAAGCGCGCGTGGTTGCTTGAGAGGCTGCGTTAATACTGCCGAAGTCTCCGGTTACAAATGCGGGTATGTTAGCCTTGCCTTGGCTATTGAGGTCGCCTTGATCTGCTGCAAAGGTCGCTTGCGTTACGCTAAACAATGCAAGCAGTGCAAACAATAAAGACGAGTAGGGTCGAATTGACATAAACCTTTCTCCTTCCTGAGCGACTGAAGTGGATGCATACATGGCAACTGTATTTACATATCAGCCGCAGACAAATTGGACTCAAGTCTATGTCGCTAACAGGACTCACCATAGTTAGAACCATAACGTTAAGTATAGTCAAAATTCGCATGCCCCAACCTCGTATCTCAGAGCTTGAGATACCAGAAATACTCGGCTTTAAGCGATATATAGCTAGCCGTTAAGGCATGGGGAGAACCAAGGTTGTTTTTTTTTGCCAGATTTAAGTTATTGTTATTTTTAGATTAAATGTCAGCAAAAACGGGTAGGCAGCTTGTGTACGGCAAGCGATTCTAGCGGCTGTAAAACTGTACCTAAGGATACAGCAGGGATGAAGATTCACACACTTTTACAATTACTATTTAATGTATTAGTTAGCGTCAATAAAATACTGACATCAAGGACGAGGTATACGAAATAAGCTTTTGACTTATCTCAATTAATCATCACCATCAGTAGGCTTAGATTAAACTAAACGTCCTCGCCACCGGGCAATACCAAACCAGCTTATACCAATACGTTTTTAAGCACGCGTTGCCAGTTACCACCGAGCATGCGGTCTCTGTCTGTGGATTTGTAGCGTGCCTTGGCGAGTGCATCGTCGATGCGGCTCATGCGGTCGATATCGTTGAGTTCGGGGATCACGACATGTGTGGGTTCGCGTTCAAATCCCAATACATTTTTAGCGGCTAAACTGTGCCACCAAGGTAAGTACTCTTTGATGCCCTCGGCATTATTATTGCCAAGTCCCAGTAAGTTCTCTTGGCCACGCAGTGGGAAGTCGTTGGCGATGGCGACACAATCTATGCCACCGATGCGGGCGACGCGATCAAGTTGCTTTACGTAATCTTTAATGGTCGGAAGTGGATTATTGGTCAACCAAAAACTCATCATAAACACTCCGAAAACGCCGCCACTATCGCCGATAGCGCGAATGACTTCATCGGGTGAGCAACGGGCATTGTTGACGATGGAGCGAACGGCACCGTGGCTTTGTACAATAGGACTGTTACTGGCTTTTACGGTATCCAGCGCTGTCTGGGGGCTCGAATGGCTGACATCGATGAGCATATTGCGCTGGTTAAGTGCGGCGATTAATTGGCGACCCTCTGCCGTTAACGGCTTATTTAACCCTTGATTACCGTCATTATCTAATGCGCCACCGGCGAAGCGATTGCCGTAGTGATGCGTCAGTTGTAATACCCGTAGACCTTGCTGGCGAAATTGATCGAGATGTTGCCATGAGTTGGCATCGCTATCGGCTTCAACACAATCAGCGCCTTGGATCTGAAAAAAGACGGCGGTGCGCGCTTGCTCAACGGCCAGTGCGATGTCTTGGCCTGTCAGCCCTGGCATTAATATGCTTGGATTGGCGCTTACGATTTGGTTTGCTTGTTTAATGCTTTTCATACAAGCGTCATAGGTACGCTTGTAGTTCATGGTGCCATCGGCTTGTTCAATGGTTTCAATGGCCGAAATGTCGCAAATGTAAGCATCGAGTTTGGAGGCGCGAATATCAGCTAGATTATCAGGAAGAAAGGATAGACCATCGATGTAAAGGCGTTTTTTGGCTGCGGCAAATGCAGGCGAAATCCCCAACGGGCTTAATAATGAGGCGGCTGCTAACCCTTTAAGTATTTTACGACGGGTTGGATTGCAAGCGTTGTTGGTCATGGTGTTTCCCTTAGTGCTTGCAATCAATTTTTAAGCTTGATTAGCGAGCGGCAAATTGCATTAAAGCATTAGCCTGTGTGGTTGCAGCCAATAATGTTGCGATGAGAGATTTGATAATACACGCATCGCAATCGGCGCAAAAATAGTGTTTACCATCAATTAGTTCATGGTACAGCCATGCTTGGCTTTCGCAACCTTTAACTTGGGTATTTGACGGGTTAAATTGTTCATCGAGCGCAGGCAACAATTTACCCAGCAAACATGATTTGGCGGTATTCCTCTTGTCAGTAGTTGGTTTTTATCTGGTAGCAAATGGTAAGCATAAGGTAAATATGGCCAGCCTCAATTAAAAATAAAAGGGCTACACCCATAGTCCATCGAAGCCACAGCTGGCGAGTGCTGTTGGAAATGGAAAATGTAGTTTAGCTGTTCTTAATTTAATTTAACTTACATGCTATAAAGAGCTGATGGATAAGCTGAAACAGATGGATTTAAAAAATATGAAAACATGGATTAGTTATCTCGTACTCTTTGTAGCGCTGCAGATGAGCGGCTGTTCAACAAAGAGTGTGCTCGAAACTGGTGTCACGCTAGGAACAGAAACTATCGAAGCAAGCCAGCGAAGAAATGAAATAAGCAGCCGGGATTCTAGTGATGTAGAAATCCGTACTGAAGATATAATAAATGGCACGATAAAAACGATTCTAAAAGAATAATGCATATG
>SDWK01000696.1 GCA_004195335.1 Shewanella sp. | reverse complement strand
GAGTGTCGGTGGCGATACCGCTAACGATGATCTCCCGGATGTTATCGCCCGCTACAACATTAAGGGCGACTGGGGCAACGTGTCACTGTCGGCATTAGGTCGCAGTCTCAATACGACAACGGGCAATAGTGAAACTGCGCTAGGTGGTTCAGTAGCGGGTCGCATCAAGACCTTTGGTAAAGACGATTTAAGATTTCAATTTCATCAAGGTGAAGTGGGCCGTTATGTCGGTATCGGTACTGCCTCAGACTTAGTTGGAGAGGAGGTTGAAAGTACCACTTCCTATCTTGCCGCATACCGCCATTACTGGACCGATACCCTAAGAAGTACCGTCTTGTATGGCCGTGTTGAAACCGATATTACGGATGCGGAGCGCACTCAATGGAGTGTCAATCTGTTCCAAAACCTGACTCCCCAACTTGCCGTCGGATTCGAAGTCGGCAACTTTGAAATGGGCGATAAGAATGTGGACTCTAGTTATGGTCAATTATCAATGAGATACGCACTCTAAACGTTCCATTCAGGGGTGGGGTAACCCACCTCTCTTTTTAGAACTCTCTTTAACAAAGACTAGCGCTATTGCGAGTGACCAGACAAAAGTTAACTCAGGTTATCTCAAGCAGTACAGGCTAGAGTCAATCAGCACTGTGACATTAATGAATGGAACTTAAGTTCAAGGAGTACGGGTGTGACAGAAACTATCCTGAAAATAGACCAAATATCTCTCGCATTTGGTGGTGTTAAGGCACTGACGGATGTGAGCTTTGATGTAAAAAAAGGTGAAGTTTTTTCCATTATTGGCCCTAACGGAGCGGGGAAAACATCGATGCTGAATTGCATCTCCGGCCGTTATCGTCCCAATAAAGGGGCCATTCATTTTGATAACACCGATGTGACCCATTTAAGGCCCAATGACAGAGCCGATCTTGGGATTGGCCGTACTTTCCAGAATCTTGCCCTCTTCGGTCACATGTCGGTGTTGGACAACATCATGGTTGGCCGTCATCACCTGATGAAGAATAACTGGTTAACAGGCCCTCTTTATTGGGCTTCTCCGGCTCAAAAAGAGGAGCTGACTCATCGCCGTCAGGTTGAAGAGATCATCGACTTTTTGGATATCTCCCATGTACGTAAATCGATGGCCGGTACGCTTTCATATGGCCTGCGTAAACGCGTCGAGCTGGCTCGCGCGATCGCGCTTAAGCCCAAACTGATCTTGCTTGATGAACCTATGGCCGGGATGAACCTGGAAGAGAAGGAGGACATGGCGCGCTACATTCTCGATCTCAATGAAGAGTTCGGCATTACTGTCGTCATGATTGAACATGATATGGGCGTGGTGATGGATATCTCTCATCAGGTCATGGTGTTGGATTTTGGTAAGAAACTCATCTGCGGCCTCCCCGAAGAGGTGATGGCAGATGACCATGTAAGACAGGCTTACCTTGGATTAGAAGAAAACGAGCAGTTACAGGAGGTGGGCTAATGAATATGCCAAGTCAAGCGTCATCGAATCAATTCGATATGGGCGATATGGATACCTTTCCTAAAATTCTCAGGCATAACGCCACACTGTGGCCCGATGATGTGGCCATGCGGGAAAAAGAGTTTGGGATCTGGAGTGAATTTAGCTGGTTAGACTATCACAATCGAGTGAAGTGGATGACCTTAGCTCTGTCATCGATGGGCATAGAGGCAAGCAGCACCATCGCTCTGCTGGGGGACAACAGGCCTGAGTGGGTATGGGGCGAAGTTGCGGCTCATGCTCTGAGCTGTTTCTCTCTGGGAGTCTATCAGGATTCCTTGCATGAAGAGGTGGCTTATCTTCTCAACCGCAGCAATGCCAGTGTGGTTATCGCCGAAGATGAGGAGCAGTGTGACAAGTTATTAGAACTCGAAGAGGGGATCCCCAGCGTTAAATGCATCGTCTATTGTGATCCTAGAGGCATGCGCAAATACGACGACCCTCGACTCATCAGCGTCGAAGAACTTTATGCCTTGGGTCAGCGAATCGATAGTGAATCGCCCAGACTTTACGATGCATTTGTCGATGCGGGTAAAGCCGAAAATA
>SDWK01000430.1 GCA_004195335.1 Shewanella sp. | reverse complement strand
TGTCTGCATTATGGCTATTCTCGCAGCAGTAGCTATCCCTTCATACATAAATTATGTCCAGCAAGCACGTGTAGTTAAGCTTTTCTTTTACAGTTGGAACGATATTTTGTCCATTAATTCCCAGTAAACCCGCATAAACACTGGAAGTACTTTTTGGGATCGTCCAAGATGTAGTGCCACAGAATTGGAGATTTATACTTGACTCTGCTTGTTTAACATAATAAATTTGGAGTGTCCCAATAAAGGAGGCTCCAATGTTTGCTCGAGTAAAAAAATCTGGAAAGTATCAATACCTGCAGATCGTTGAAAATCGCCGCGAAGGATCGAAGGTTGTGCAAAGGGTGATAGCCACTGTTGGCAGAATGGACCAGTTGAATGCCAAGGGTGGTGTTGAGCCCCTTATCCGCTCTCTTGCTCGATATTCCGAAAAAGTACTGCTCGTCTTGTCGGGCAAAAAGGGTGTGTCTGCTCAATCGAAGAAAATTGGGCCGGCCCTTATCTTTGAAAGAATTTGGGAAGAACTTGGTGTCAGGAAGGTTATCAAAGACCTTCTGAAAGAACGCAAATTCGAATTCGATGTTGAGCGGGCTATTTTTCTTACCGTTCTTCATCGGCTTTTTGTCTCCGGCTCTGATCGGGCATGTGAGAAATGGCGCCGTGACTATGAAATAGCGAATGTTGAAAATCTTTCATTGCATCATATGTACCGGGCCATGGCTTTTCTTGGAGAGAAGCTGACAGATCAGAAAGATGCGACACCGTTTACACCTCGTTGCACCAAGGATCTCGTAGAAGAAGACATGTTTTTTGCTCGCCGTGATCTCTTTACAGAGCTTGATCTTGTCTTTTTCGATACCACTTCCATCTACTTTGAAGGAGCTGGGGGGGAAACCATTGGGAAAAAGGGTCACAGTAAAGATCATCGTCCAGATTTGAACCAAATGGTTGTTGGCGCTGTTATTGATGATAACGGCAAACCCATATGCTGTGAGATGTGGCCTGGTAATACAGCAGATGTCAAATCCATGATCCCTGTTGTTGACAGGGTTAGAAGCCGGTTCGCCATCAAGCGTTTTTGCATTGTGGCTGATCGCGGCATGATCAGCAATGACACCATGCAGCAATTGGAAGATCCGGTTCGCAACATTCCCTACATCCTTGGCGCCAGGTTGAGAAAAGTCAACGAAATAAAACGGGATGTTCTTTCCAGGACTGGTCGCTACAAAGAGGTCTATCCGGAAGGAACAAAATCAAAAGATCCTGCTCCTCTGAAAGTCAAGGAGGTCTGGGTGGACAACAAGCGCTATATCATTTGCCTGAACACCAAACAGGCCCGCAAGGATGAAGCTGACCGGCAAGCTATAATTGAATCGCTACAGGACCGGGTCAAAGCAGGCCCTAAAAGCATGATCGGCAACAAAGGCTACCGCAAGTATCTCAAGGTCACTCGTGGCAGTATCACCATAGATCATGAGAAAGTAAAAACCGAGGCGCGATTCGATGGCAAATGGGTTTTGAAAACCAATACAGACCTTTCGGCGGAACAAGTGGCACTCAAGTACAAAGAGCTTTGGCAGGTTGAACATGCCTTCAGGGACCTCAAGTCCATTTTGGAAACACGCCCCATTTTTCACCAGAGAGATGAAACGATCAGAGGCCATGTGTTCTGCAGCTTTTTGGCCCTGGCCCTCCGGAAAGAACTTGACCGCCGTCTAGAGCAGGCAGGTCAGAACTTTGAATGGGCTGACATAAAGCAGGATTTAAAAGCTCTGCAAGAAACGCTGATTGAGGATGACGGTAAGCGTCTAACCATCCGGAGCAAATGTGTCGGCGTTTGCGGCAATGTTTTCCAGGCTGTCGGAGTGGCAATCCCGCCAACAATTCGGGAGATGTAAAAACCGAGCAATAATATCTGTAGTGCCAAGGATTTTTTTAGGGTTCTTATGTGCTCGTAATCATAGAGTATTTATTTTTCAACTGTCAAAGATCAGGTTGGCACAAAACAACATCTGTCTCTTATACACATCT
>SDWK01000567.1 GCA_004195335.1 Shewanella sp. | reverse complement strand
CTTATCGGAGGCCTGTATGGCTGTTCAAACCGTTTCAAAATTTAAATGGGGAATTATCTTCATCGCAGGTTTACAGCTTATGGCATGCGGTGAGGCTCCGGCACCTAGAGAGGCCATGTTACCCAGTGTGATCGTCAACACAGCTAAAACGGAAGAGATTCAGTCAAAAACGGAGATTGTTGGTCGTACCAATGCATCAGAAGATGTCACCATCAAATCTCAAATTCAGGGGCAGTTACTTAAAAGAGCTTTTGTCGAAGGTGACGATATTACAGCCGGGGATCTCCTGTTTGAGATCGATCCCGCTACTTACGTCGCTGAGCTAGCTCAACACAAAGCGGTACTTAAACAAGCGTTCGCCTCGCGGGATGTCGCCGTCATGAACTGGGAGCGTGGTAGACGCTTACTTCCAGACGGTATGATCAGCGCGCAGGATATGGATGAACTCACCACGCGTAAACTCACGACTGCGGCAGGTGTTGTCCAGGCTGAGGCCGCGGTGCAAGGTGCCGAATTGCAGTTAAGCTATACCAAGGTATACGCACCCATTTCTGGACGTATCAGTAATGCAATGGTGAGTACCGGTGACATTATTACCCCAAACTCTGACATGGCCAACTTAGTTCAGCTACAGCCTATGTGGATAAACTTTCAAGTGGCAGAGAAAGCGTTAATCAATGCTCGACAGAATTTTGCTAAAGCAGCGGATAGGGATATCGCCATCTCCGATATCGTGATCAGCCTGCGACTACCTAATGGCACTATGTTCAATGAAACCGGTTATATCGACTTTGTCAGTAACCGAGTGGATGCCGCCACAGGAAGTCTTCCAATTCGTGCGACCTTTAAAAACGATGAAAAAATGATGTTGCCAGGTATGTTTGTGACTTTGGTGATTGAGTCGCCTGTTAAAGAGCGGGCATTACTTATTCCTCAAGCGGCGGTTCAGGAAGATCAGCAGGGCCGGTTTGTGATGGTGTTAAATGATCAAGATGTAGTCGAAAAGCGCATTGTTGAACTCGGTGAGCGTTTTGGTATCGATTGGCGTGTGATAAGTGGATTGAATGATGGAGAGCGTATCGTTGTCGATGGCCTGCAAAAAATTCGCCCGGGTATTCAGGTGAACGCGGTTGAGCAAGAAGTTATACCGTTTAAAGAATCTCAGTCATCACCCAATAGCAACACGTCAAAATAAGGACCACCATGATGAGTGAATTTTTTATTAACAGGTTCATAAAATTGAGCGTTTGTTTAGACGGGCTGGGCCTGAATCGGAATGAAGGGGGCTGCAATGATTAGTGAGTTTTTTATTAACAGGCCTAAGTTCGCGTTTGTTATTTCGACTGTGTTGACCTTAGTTGGACTTATCTCCATTCCCATTTTGTCGGTGTCTGAATTCCCTGAAATTGCACCACCGCAAATTAACGTGTCCACGAGTTATTCCGGCGCGAGCGCCGGTGTGGTTAAAGATACCATAGCTCAGCCACTCGAGGCTGAGGTCAATGGCGTCGAAGGCATGCTCTATATGGAGTCAAAAAGTGCCAATGATGGAAGTTACGCATTAAATGTGACATTCGAAGTGGGCACCGATGCCGATATGGCACAGGTTAAAGTACAAAACAGAGTACAACAGGCGATGCCGCGTTTACCCGAAGAGGTTAAGCGTCAAGGGGTTAAAGTCGAGAAGCAGAGCCCGAATATGTTGATGGTGGTGAATCTGGTTTCCCCCAATGAGACCTTCGACTCGCTGTTTATCACTAACTATGCCGGATTGAATATCAAGGATGCGCTCGCTCGTCAAAATGGTGTCTCTAAGGTTCAAGTGATCGGCTCGCTCGATTACGCGATTAGGATATGGCTCGATCCAAATCAAATGGCAAGCTTTGGTGTGACAGCAAAAGATGTGATTGCAGCCTTGCAGGAACAAAATATTCAAGTGGCAGCAGGACGCATCGGTGCAGCACCTGTCGATCCTGAACAGCAGTTTCAATATACCTTACAGACCAAAGGACGCTTGAAAGATCCACAGGAATTTAAGGATGTCATGATCCGAGCGAACAACGATGGTTCTAAGGTAGTTGTCAGTGATGTTGCTCGCGTCGAATTAGGGTCGCAAACCTATGATGCACAAGGTAAGTTAAATAACAAACCTTCGGCTATTATTGCCGTTTACCAGTCTCCGGATGCAAATGCATTGGAAGTGGCCGCCGGAATTAAAGCCGAAATGGCTAAGCTGTCAGATAGTTTTCCGACCGATCTCGAATATGAAGTGCTTTATGACACTACCGAGTTCGTTGAAACTTCTATTAAAGAGGTAGTACAAACACTCTTTATCTCTATCGCACTGGTTGTCTTCGTTGTTTATATCTTCTTACAAGATGTCCGTTCAACTTTAATCCCCGGTATCGCGATTCCGGTTTCCTTGATTGGTACTTTTGCGTTCTTGCTCTTGTTTGGCATGAGCATTAATACCGTGTCTCTGTTCGCTTTAATTTTAGCCATTGGTATTGTGGTCGATGATGCGATTGTGGTGGTAGAGAACGTGACTCGTCTGATGCAGGATGAAGGCCTTTCTCCCAAAGAGGCGACGTCTAAGGCGATGAAAGAGGTGACTGGCCCCATTATTGCCACCACGCTGGTATTGCTTGCAGTATTTGCTCCCACGGCCGTTATGCCCGGGATCACGGGGCAGATGTATGCGCAGTTCTCTGTGACCATCTGTATCTCTGTACTTATCTCTTCGATTAACGCATTAACCTTGAGTCCGGCGCTATGTGCCTCACTACTCAGAGCACCTAAAAAGCATGAAACGGGTTTTCATGCCTCGTTTAATAAATACTTTGAACGTTTCACTGGTAAGTACATGGGGCTTGTTTCTTCATTGACCCGTAAGCTTTCTTTAGTGGTTGTCGTTTATGTGTGCTTAATTGCAGTCACGGGCGGAGTTGCAAAAATCTTACCTTCAGGTTTTGTGCCTATGGAAGATAAGAAAGCCTTTATGGTCGACATCCAACTTCCTGATGGGGCCTCTTTGAACCGCACCGAAGAGGTGATGAAAGAGTTAGTCGAGTTGACTCTGGCTGAGCCTGGTGTTGAGAATGTGATCCACGCCAGTGGTTTCAGTATCTTAACGGGTGCTGTATCGTCCAATGGTGGTTTGATGATCGTTACTCTCTCCCCTTGGGAGGAGCGAGATACTCCCGATATGGTCGAGGCGGCTATTGTGGCTAAGCTGCAGGTTAAATATGCGGCTAACCCTTCGGTGAAAGCCATGGCGTTCTCATTGCCGCCAATTCCGGGTGTGGGTAGCGTGGGAGGGTTTGAGTTTGTGTTACAGGATACTCAAGGCCGCTCACCTCAAGAGCTGGCTTCTGTTATGCGAGCCTTGATTATGGAAGCGAATTCGCAGCCTGAAATCGCCATGGCGTTTAGTAACTTCCGTGCCGATGTGCCGCAGATGTATGTGGATGTCGATAGGGATAAAGCCAAGGCGTTAGGGATCTCATTGAATGAAGTGTTCACAACCATGCAGGCTATGCTTGGGTCTATGTATGTGAATGACTTTAACCGTTACGGTAAGGTGTTTAGAGTCATTGTGCAGGCCGAAGGTGAGTTTCGTAATTCGGACAAGGATATTTCCAGTTTCTACGTGCGCTCGGCAAGTGGTGAGATGGTGCCTCTAAGTACGCTGGTGACGGTGACGCCTATCTTGGGACCCGATGTGATGAACTCATACAATATGTTTAGTTCGACCACGATTAACGGTTTCCCTGCGGCTGGCTATAGTTCAGGAGATGCGATTAAAGCGATGGAGCGTGCGGCTGCGATTAGCTTACCTGCGGGATATACCTACGAATGGACGGGTCAAACTTATCAAGAGATTAAGGCGGGTAACCTTGCGCCGCTGATCTTTGGCTTAGCATTAGTGTTCACTTATCTGTTCCTGGTGGCCCAGTATGAGAGTTGGACGATTCCATTTGCAGTCATGCTGGCGGTACCTATCGCCCTGCTTGGAGCATTTCTCAATATTTGGTTGATGGGAACAGACTTGAACCTCTATGCCCAGATTGGTTTGGTACTCTTGATTGGCCTCGCTTGTAAGAATGCGATCTTGATTGTTGAATTTGCAAAACAGTTAAGAGAGGAGGGCAAGAGTATTCTCGAAGCGGGTGAGACGGCAGCCAGACTGCGTTTTCGAGCGGTATTAATGACCGCCTTCTCCTTCTTGCTTGGTGTGCTTCCTCTGGTTATAGCGACAGGCGCTGGAGCGGGAAGTCGTCGTGCTTTAGGGTACTCGGTGTTCGGCGGTATGCTTGCTGCTACGATTGTTGGTACTCTGCTGGTTCCAGTGTTTTATGTGATGATGCAAAAACTCAGAGAGCGAGTAAAAGGTGAGGCGAAAGCTTAGCAATAAGCGATAAATTCAGCTCTGAAAAGGCCTATGATTACTCATAGGCCTTTTTGTTATATTAATCTTGCCAGCTATCTTTCATCATGGTTAAAGCTAGTGATCTGGATAGTTTATGTTTTATGTTTACAAATCCTTAATTCGTGGTATTCTACACACCGCTCTGTTGTTTGGAGTTATTAAAGAATCAAGTAAAGTAAACCCGCGTCAGAACTTCGAAAAATTTTGTCCGTAGTGTTTCCCTTAGCTTCATCGTAATAATTCAACTTCTCAGCACTTCGCATTTTCGCGATATTTTTTTAATGAATTTAATAAGGGGCAATACATGTCTAATTCAACTACTGGTACAGTAAAATGGTTTAACGAAGAGAAAGGTTTCGGATTTATTTCTCAAGAAAATGGCGGTGATGACGTATTCGTTCATTTCCGTGCTATCGCTTCAGATGGTTTCAAGACTCTTGCAGAAGGTCAGAAAGTATCTTTTGAAGTTGAGCAAGGCCAGAAAGGTCTTCAAGCTGCTAACGTTGTAGCTATCTAATCTGGAATTTATCCAGGTAATAATTAAAGGCTGCCTTCGGGTGGCCTTTTTTATGTCTATCGATTGTCCCGTCCTGAGATAAGTTGACACTTTGGAGACTTATCAATGAAAACCTCAGATAGCCCCTGCGTCAAACGAACGCAATGCGATTATACATTGGGCTTTAAACTAGCCGTTGTTAGCCAAGTAGAAAAAGGCGAGCTGACCTATAAGCAAGCTCAAGACCACTACGGTATCCAGGGAAGAAGTACGGTCCTTACTTGGTTAAGAAAGCATGGTAGATTAGATTGGTCCCAGCCTATCGAGCATTCGCCTATGTCGAAATCTAAAGATACGCCCGCCCAGAAAATCAAACGCCTAGAAAAGCAAGTTTCTGATCTAGAAATGAAAAACATGATTTATGGCGATATGGTTGAACTTTTAAAAAATGAATATGGTATTGATTTAGAAAAAAAGTACTTAGCCGAACGCTCTGGCTTGCCAAAGAAAAAGGCACGGTAAAGTTAGCGACAGCGAGTCGGCAATTTAACTTATCTAGACAAGCGATTTATCAATGGAAGCAGCGCTGTGCCGCAAAGGCTGAGATGCTAAAACCTGTGATGTCGATGGTTATGTATTGGCGTCAGTTTATGCCTCGGGTAGGAGCCCGTAAGCTCTACCAACTCATCAAACCTCAGCTGATTGAGCAAGGGATAAAACTCGGCAGGGATGGGCTATTTCAATATTTGAAACAACAAAATATGTTGGTAAAGCCGAGGAAGAACTACACCAAAACAACCAATAGCCATCATTGGCTTAGAAAGTACCCTAACTTACTTAAAGACAAGACCGTTAAACGAGTTGAAGAGGTGCTAGTTAGTGATATCACTTACGTGAAATCAGATGAGGGAACGCACTACTTGTCGCTGGTGACTGACGCATACTCCAGAAAGATAATGGGATATGAATTAAGTCATGAGATGAAAGCCAGTGATGTAGTCAAAGCGTTGGATATGACGATAAAAAATCGTCTTACAACAGGCCACATCATTCACCACTCAGACAGAGGAATGCAGTACTGCTCAGCTGAATATCAAAAGACGTTAGCGGCCAACGGCATCACGCCATCAATGACAGATGGATATGACTGCTACCAAAATGCACTGGCAGAGCGTGTGAATGGGATTTTGAAGCATGAGTTTTTACTTTGTCGTTGCCGAACGATGAAAGAGCTTGGCGTGTTAGTCAAAGAATCGATAGAGATTTATAACCAATTACGGCCGCATCTTAGTTTAGGGATGAAAACCCCAAACGAAGTGCATGAAAAAGCCAGTCGGGAGTACCTACTGGCTTAATAAAAACCGTCAACCTATTTTAGGACTAGACAGATTATTGATATTAATTCTGCTTTGCCATCCTATCTAAACTCAGCATCTGTTGCTTCATCAAGTCGTTTTCTTCGAACAAAGATTTTATCTCAGTCGATGTCAGGGCGGGATTTCGTACGTAATAGCAGTTAGATTGACTGAAATCTCAAAACGAAGAATAAATGAAAAAGGCCCGTCCACTCATATAAAGTAAACAGGCCTTCTAGCTTGCTGATTCTTTGCAGGGAAAAAGCTAACTGACGAGACGATATAACACTTGTATCAGTATGTGTAATTGTTTATCTCGAAATTTTGAGTTAGATCGCTACTTATCTCATCATTTTTGCATTTTGTTGGTGTATTTGATGGCAGAGAGCAATGGGGTGGAGATCGCCGGGCAAAAGAAAGGCCCACTCCTTAAGAGTTGGGCCTTTGGGTTACGCTTTCAACTGCAGGGAGAAAGTGAAACGACTTCATTTGCGCCTAATCTATCGGCGCAGGGAGTATTTTTACAACGCGTTAGTAAAGATCTGACAGATCTCTTCATGTGTTGCTTGCTTAGGGTTAGTGAAACCACATGCATCTTTAAGGGCATTATCGGCGAGTGTTGAAATATCTTCCGCTTTCACGCCTAACTTAGTGAGGTTTTCAGGGATCTTCACAGCCACAGAAAGTGCTTTGATTGCTTCGATCGCTGCCTTAGCTCCTTGTGTATCATCCATAGCTGACACGTCAATACCCATAGCTTTAGCGACATCTTTCAGACGTGGTGCAGCAACTTGTGCGTTGTACTCTTGAACGTGTGGAAGTAGTAGCGCATTACACACACCATGTGGAAGGTCATAGAAACCACCGAGTTGATGTGCCATAGCATGAACATAACCAAGGCTGGCGTTATTGAATGCCATACCTGCGAGGAATTGGGCATAAGCCATCTGCTCGCGAGCATCGATATTCTGACCATTATCTACAGCTTCAACTAAGTTCGCTTTGATAAGCTCGATAGCTTTGATTGCACAGGCATCGGTAATCGGGTTAGCAGCGATTGAAACATAAGCTTCTATAGCGTGTGTCAGTGCATCCATCCCTGTTGCGGCTGTTAGGCCTGCAGGTTTTGCTAACATCAATTCAGGATCGTTAACTGAAATAATCGGGGTTGTGTGCTTATCGACAATGGCCATCTTAATATGACGGTCTTCGTCGGTGATGATACAGAAACGTGTCATCTCGCTGGCAGTACCTGCTGTAGTGTTAATAGCAACAAGTGGCAGTTGAGGTTTAGCAGAGACATCAAGTCCTTCATAATCTTTGATGCTGCCACCGTTAGTTGCAACTAAGGCGATACCTTTAGCGCAATCATGAGGTGAACCACCACCGAGTGAAACAACAAAGTCACAGTCATTAGCTTTGAGTAACTCGAGACCAGCCACGACGTTACCCGTTGTTGGGTTTGGTTGAACGCCATCGAAGATTATGACTTCGATGCCCGCAGTGCCGAGC
>SDWK01000161.1 GCA_004195335.1 Shewanella sp. | reverse complement strand
GTATTGAGAAAATATAAAATGCACTACTTGCTCAATTTATAGTCCGGTAACTCCTAGTTTGAACTATCTTTTAATCTGAATGATGAGAAGTACAAAATAAGAATTACATGAAAAGGACTGAAAAGATGAAAATTCTAAAGTTAGCGTTATGCTGTGCTTTGTTGTTACCTTCCTCTGTCTTTGCTGGGCAACAGTATTACGAAGCTCGTAGCGATGCTATGGGCGGCACTGGTGTTGCATCTTCTAACCGAGAGGGAGCCGCTTTTATCAACCCAGCGCTTCTTGCTTTGCATGCCCCTAAATTCAATGATTTTGCCTTGCTGTTACCGGTTCTTGGAGCCGATGGAGCCGATAAGGATCAGATGGTCGATAAGTTCGATGCGCTGGAAACCTCATATGATGGTTTAGAGGCGGCGATTACGGCGGGAGATGTGGCTGCAATCGAGAGTTTTCGCGTTGACTTGATTAGCGATCTCGAATCGTTAAAAGGTAACAATGCCTATGTTAGTGCTGGTATAGGTTTTTCACTTGTTATTCCGAATCACAAGATGCCGATGGCTGTCTTTTATAAGAGCTATATCGATGCCATAGGGGTCGCTGCTATTGAGCAATCAGATATAGATACATTAACGGAACTGGATCCTAATAATCCACCTGAGATATCAGATCTTGATTCTCAAGGCGCTGTCGTTGCGGGTGCCGTTTCTGAGTTTGGTGTGGCATTAAGTTTCCCTCTTTCTATTATTAATATGCCCGTGATGGTTGGGGTATCACCTAAGTTTCAACGCATAGATACCTATAACTATGTGGTGAGTGCGAATAACTTCGATTCCAGTGACTTTAATGATTCTCAGTACCGAAATGATGAGACGACATTTAATCTGGATATTGGTGTGGCCATGGAGCCAGCAGAGGGACTTGTTTTAGGGTTATCGGGTCGTAACTTAATAAGCAAAGATGTGGAAACTGTTGAAGCTCAAGGACGAAGATTTACCTATCAGGTAGAGCCCTTGTTCACAGCCGGAGTGGCCTATGATTGGAATAACATGACCTTGACCTCTGATATTGATCTTAATACCCATAAGCGTTTCGATGAGATAGATGGCACTCAGTACTGGCGCTTAGGTGGTGAGATGAGAGCAACGGACTGGTTAGCGCTGCGTCTGGGTTACCGACACGATATGAAGGACAATACTGCAAATATCTACTCCTTAGGTACAGGTTTTGCGATTGGAGAGGTATTTTATCTGGATTTAACCGGCATGGTTGGCAGTGATGATGCTATAGGTGGTGTGCTGCAAACCTCATATCATTTTTAATCGCAGCAATAAGTTAAAGATAGAGCAAAGAAAGTTGTAAGCTTTAAGTCAGAGATAAAATGCTGGATATAGTCAGGAGTGTGTAAATCGCGCGATGTGGCTTGATTGTTTTGCTGAACTCGTTTCAGCATCCAGTTTTTTATCTCATACAGCAGATTTGATATGAGGCATATAGCTCTGTGCCCTGCTCCAAGACGAAGCAGAGCTAGTTTCTGAAATGAATTCAGAATGACAAAAGACGAAGACTTAGATTTTGCTTACCGCTCTTAACTTTTTAAAGCTCAGATATCGATTTCACCGTTAACACCAGCGCACTGATGCTACATAGAATTAAGGTCATGTTTCTGGTTTTACTCTTATCGACTTTTCCCACTAACCGACCCGCCACAATATACCCCAGCACGACCGAGGGTAATAACATCAGTGAAAGCCAGAAGTGTTTCAGTTCTAATAGCCCTGTTACCGCTAGAATCGCCAAGGCTATTGTTGAGCTAAAGATGAAGAAGGCGGAGAGTGCGGCTCTAAACTGCTTGGCATCTTTGCCTGATAACAAGATAGCCAATGGTGGACCGCCTATGGCGGCGATATTGCCAAATACACCGGATATGACACCCGCGACAAATAAACTTTTGCGATTAACCTTTAAGTTGAACAGCGTCTTCTGCGTCTATCGATTTGAGGTTACGATCTGTCTCTTATACACATCT
>SDWK01000948.1 GCA_004195335.1 Shewanella sp. | reverse complement strand
GCGTATAGATAACGACAATCACCATAGCCAATACATCCACTTCAATTCAATGACTCACATCATGCATAGAGTGCGTCTGGCTTCGAGAGACGAGGTGGGCGTGGGGAACTGGTTAGCTCAATGGTGGAAACACTATCGGCGTATCCCCTTTCCTCCACTGGGCATGTTTTGGCATCACATATAGAAACAGTTCCGATTCAGTCCATTGTTGCAACCAGAATCGCAATTTAGGATAAGGGGCATCTTGAAACCACTCGGTATCCACTCCTGAAAACTGTCTGATAAAAGGAAAGATGGCTGCATCTGCTAAGGTCTTACTCTCTCCAACCAAATAAGGGGTCAGTGTAAGGCGCTGTTCTAAATGTGCTAGAAACCGTTCTCCTAGATTTCGATATTCCTCTGCCGTCAGCTCAGGGTAACGAACGGCATATTTATAACGATCAAGATTAGGCTTAAAATGGAAATCATTTTCATGAATTAGTGCATTGATCTCATTTCGCTTATTTATATTTTCATCGAGCCAGTTCTCAGGATCACTTTGCTCCAATGCCCAGAGCATTATCTCCCGGCTTTCGTCGATAACTCTTCCATCCACCAGCTGCAAAACGGGTACTGTTGCCTTAGGAGAGAGTCTCAATAATTCTTCAGGCTTTTCTTTGAGTAGCACCTCACGCCAAACAATGGCCTGCCCACTGCGAGTGATAGCTAGGCGAGCGCGTATCGCGTAAGGACAGCGCCTAAAAGTGTACAGAATCGGTAACTTGGCATTCATGTCTCGAGACTCAATCGGTATACAGCAAGTATTATGGCAATTGGTATAGATGCCAAATTTCCAACCCCTCCTTAAAATACATTATGACAGCTTAGGATCCGCAAGCGTCAGTTGCTGACATCCTTTCTGATCTAAACTCACTGCTCGCAATGGGCACTTAGCGGTCAACAGGGTCTGGCCACACCAACGAACGACTCATATAGTAAGCAGGTCTGCGATGGTGCCGCGGTCTATCGGGCATTCGCACATACAACCGGTATTGAGCACACACCAGGCGGTATCGGCGCGCAAGCCGCGTGTCCGAGGCGCTTTTCATATTCAGAACGTCAATGCGTACGATAGTCGCTTGAAAACCTGGATGATTCGATTCCATGGTGTGGCAACCAAGTACCTGAAGAACTACCTGGGTTGGCGTAGGTTGCTTGAGCGATATCGCGAACTCACGCCCTAATACTGTTTACTGGAAGCGGCCGGTCGAGTGCCGCAACAACTAATTGGGACATAGCCTTTTTTTAGTCTTAGATTTAGTTGATTCTATTTCGTCATCGCTTTGATCACGCCCAGAGTTGAGTAGCAGTCGCACAGCGCCCGATGTGCCTGGCCTTCGACTTCCACATCCTGTTGAGCCACTGCATTACCGAGGCGCTGCCAGCGGTAGTTACCCCTGCTGTCGTTCCACTCCCCGTAAAACTCGGCATAGGTCAGCATGGCGCAATGGGCGCCGTGTTCGGCCCAAGCGAGCTGCTTCCCATGTCCTTCTGGTTGCTCTGTCGCCATCATATCTAGTCCGTAACGCGCCGCTGTTTGACGCATCAGCCGAAGATCATATTCGGCGTTATAGATCACCAACGGACGCCCCCTGATCAGCTCACACACCTGGTAGTGAATGTCGGCCCAAGTTGGCGCATGAGCCACGTCTACATCGGTGATTCCATGTATCCGTGTGGCATCGGCCGGGATCGGGTCGCAGGGCTTGACCAGTGTATCCAATAGCACATGCCCGGCCTGATCGATCAGGCTGATCTCAACGATCTAAACGATCTAAACGATCTCAACGATCTCCGCGTTACCGCCCAGGCCGGTTGTTTCTGTGTCCAGGATGGCGCAGTCATCGAGCCACTGCCGCGCTAATTCTTTCGGAGTCATATTTTCCATGTCGCTTTTGACCATCGTTAATTCCTCTATCCTACCGCCCAACATTAATCAGGGTAATAATTTTTCCGCACTTGGTTCGGTGGTTCCGGATCCATGCCCTTTCCGACTTTCCACGCAGTGCTTGTTGCTCCTGAGCGTCAGTAGTCGGCCCA
>SDWK01000611.1 GCA_004195335.1 Shewanella sp. | reverse complement strand
GGATTATAAGGGAATGTCGCCCCCCATACAGAAGTACACCCCGTAGAGTTAATAATACCCATCTCGGCACGACCTTTACCTGTTGTGCCTACTTCATACTGCCATTTTAAATAACGTAACTTTTCAATCAGTTGAGTGACCCAACGTAACCACACCGGATCTATGGGGTCAGACACTTTACCTTGCTCAAGACTGGCGGTCAGACTAGAAAGCGTCAGATCACTATGCTGATTATCTTCAGTTGCTGCTTTGATAGCGGCCTGATCGCTCAGGTCAATATTGTTGACAAGTTTTAGTCTGACATGCTGTTCTAATTGCTCTACCAATTTATCCAATTTATCTATCTGAGCTTTAACCCTTGGTTGCATTAAGGCGGTAGCAGTACCGGTAAATATATGAAGGGCCGTCTTTTCACCACACCCCAGACAGGCACCATCGCCACAGCTCATCGCTGAATAGTTACGCTTGTCTAATAGTAATGTTTGCAGAGCGCCTATTTTCTCATCCAGATTATCAATACGACTGAAATCCTGTGAGGTTGATGGCAAGTCTAACCAGAATGCCCACTCGTCACGTAATGTCGTAATAGCTTCTTTAGTCTGAGTCACAGGAACCAGCGCTTTTTCTTTACACACCTTCACGCATTCCATACAACCTTTGCAGGTATAAGGATTAACCGTGATTGAGAATAAACCACCGCTATTTTTAGCTTTCTTCTCTTTGTTGAGGAAATAAGGCTTAGTGATAGCGAATTTAAAACCAGCCAACTCGCCTAAAAACAGTGCAAATTCACGTTCAAGACTGTCTCTGGATTTGCCTTCAAGACCAGAATTTTTTAAATGTTCAAGTACCGTCAGATCAATCATGTTATTGACATCAGCGGCTTCACCAGCGTCATTAAGTAATACCCGCAAACGTTTTTCAACATTGCGAGTCTCACGTCGTAGATACAATGTGGGAGTACCTGATTTCTCGATATTGTTGATCACTGTTTCAAATACTTCTGAGAATGAATTGACCAATCCAGGAATCGCAGAATCTGGACAGGCAGTATAACAATCACCACAGGCAGTACATTTTTCCGGTATCCATTCAGGATAATCAAATCGAATATTAGTCATATCACGATAGATCCCGGTAGCAGCAGGAAAAATACTTAAACCAATAAAGGGGTCGACCAAATTCTCATCGCCATGACCTGAAGCGTAAAAGCTCCCGGTTTTTTCCCAGAATGCATGTACATCAGCCAATCCTCCATCACCAACTGGAGTATGTTTAAGCATAATGGGGATGCCTGTTTCTTTGCGGGCAATAGCAGTCTGATTGACGCCCAGTTTTTTATTGGTAATCTCGCTTACCTCATCAAAACCACGACGTACAACACGCAAGTTATCTTCAACAACTGCACCACCTTTACCACCAAATTTGTCTTTTAGTTGCACCTCAATGGCTGCAAAAAGACTTTTTTCATCAAGATTGGAACGCTCCATCAAAGGCGATGCAGCAAAGAAGGCCCCCTGAAAAGCGTTGCCTTGCATTCTGAACTGTAACTCGGGGTTCGATGCTTCTTCTTTAGCGATCTTAAATCCATCAACATAGAAAATCCGAATCTCATTATCAATAATGAATTTTTGATTCTTGAAGGGAATGGTGGCCCACACTTCATCAGCACCGGCAAGGTCTGACTGGATTATAAATGACCCACCTTTTTTCAACCCAGAAAGAGGGTCCGAGTGACTAAATACATTGGGATCAGGCGACAACACAACATCAACATAATGATATTCACAATTGATCCTGATCGGTTCTGGTGCGGCGGAGAGAAAATAGGTTGTTGGCTGACCTTTTTTCTCGGAACCATATTTCGGGTTAGCTTTAATATCATAACCCAGTAGATCATAAAGGGTCATAACCAGATTCTTGCCTGTCGTGATCGCCCCCCAGCCCCCGACCGAGTGCATGCGCACGGTAATACTATTTTTTGGCAATAAATTAGGGTTTTCACTCCCCCGAACGGCCATATTTTTAATCTGGGGATAATTATCAAGCAAATTTTGCATATGAATTTCTTGCTTGGGAT
>SDWK01000601.1 GCA_004195335.1 Shewanella sp. | reverse complement strand
CGACCCTATAATGATTGGCATCAACTGTCAACCAAATGTCCAAGGGGACTGGCTTCGCAAGGTGCCTGTTCCCTTGGACATTTCCGCGAGCATTGCTCAGAGAGGGGGCGGAGAATTTACAGAATAGATGATGCCTTATTTATTCAAGCGGTGGGAGGAGGGGGGGGCGCAGCGAATCCAAAGGATGAAGCCATGATTGATCTCGGGTTTCCCCCAGTTGAATTAAGGACCGATTCTGTCTAGCACCGCCGGGATGGTCAAATTGTCATGGTTTTAAGCTCCGTTTTTCTACCTATCATCAAGCTGATATCGTTGCCGCCTCATGGGGGCTTCCCATCAGGCGGACCCCAAGGCTCTGAATTAAACACCGCAGCCTGAATGACGAGCCAGCGCGAGATGGAGCCTAGCCCCACGTAAATGAACAAGATTGAAATGCCAGTGCCAGAATCGATGTCTCGACCGCCTCTCATTTTCCGTTTGTACTTAGAGGGGGCGACCTTGTAATCTTGAAATGATTTAACTAGAGAGTAAGCATTTATGCTATGCAGAAAAGCCAGGTAGAGAGATAGGCAGATTCTGTCGAATTCAACTGTTATGTGCAAGAGTAATTGATGATAAAGCAAATACTTAACAAGCTTGGACTCTGCAGAAAGCAGAGGACTGAATATCGAGAAATTGAGTATTCACTTACTGGAACGCCAGATGAGAACACTCGAAATCTTCTTGAAGCGGTAACCTATGGAAATGACTGGATACGAGAAAGAACACAAAGTGACTATGAACAAATAGGTGCTTTTTTTACCGTTGTGCTGCTAGTCGAACATAAGCTGGTAGATCTTCTATCGAGATTTGATCCTCAAATTGAAAATAAGATGCTTGGCAGAAAAATTGATTCATTCAAAGCTTTTTTAAAGGCGTTTGAGTTTCCAGAAAAAAACGGTCTTGACCATTACAGGAGCCTTATTGCGCCACTGAGAACCCTAAAAAAAATTCGTGACGAAATGGCACACGATATTACAAGATTAAAAATACTACCAAATGATTTAAGAGAATTATCTACATGTCTTGCTAAGTATAGAACTGACTTCTATGAAAACACCAAACTTGCAGAAGATGATCACACAAAAGTATTCCTAATCATTACTTTTTTTGGATTTTACATCTCAGAAGAGTTAGCAAGATTGAGAGTTGAAATTAAGTAAAGCACATAACAATGCGCTCAGGCGACTGATGGAACATCGGCTTTTCTCGAAAATATTTGTCTAGTTTGGGTCAGGGTACCGCAACCCGCTCAGCTGGACCGTTAGGTGCAACAAAGTGAACAAATGGAAGTTGTTTCGAATTGTCTTAATTGCGTTAGTGGGGGTAGTTTCGTTATTTACTCCGTTGAAACAGCAAGTTCAGCCACAAATATATTGGAATGAATTAGCCATTATTTTCATATGCATACCAGTTGTTCTTCTATTTGTCGTTGGTATACAAGCAATCAATCCATATTCAGCAAAGGTGTGGCGAAAACCAAACTGGAATATAAATCCGTTAAATTTTAGAGATCCTGTTCATTTCTTTCACTTTGGTGCATATGTAATGCTTGTTCAGGGCATTATAACTTCGCTACGGGTTTCATTTTCAACGGTAACATTTTATCCAGAAGCTATGATCGCACTGGTAATGGGGGTAAGTATATTGATTGCTGTACACCTCATTATGCTTGCTTACAGGTCAAAATATAGAGAAAGCACCTAACTGCCAGGTCCCGTATGATTCCTGACTTGTTTATGGAATAACTCCGGGTTCGTTTTTTGCCAATCTTTTAGCGCCTGGAGCGGTGTTTTGTGCCGTTTTGAGGGTCAGGTTTGACATACGGAGTTTCTAACCTTCGTTTCAATTGGAGAAACTCGTTGGGAAAGCACCTTATCTTTCCGTAACCGCAACGCCAGGCGCCATTTCAGTTTGGCTAAGAGCGGAGAAAACCGCAGCCAGCGCCTGAAGGTTTACCGCCAGCGCGTTGTGAGCACTTGAGGTCTTATTGGAATAGAATATCCGTTTGTCAAACCTGACCCTCGATTTGTTGCAGAAAAT
>SDWK01000344.1 GCA_004195335.1 Shewanella sp. | reverse complement strand
GGAATAAGGTCCAGTGAAATCTTATTTTCACTGGCCAAACGTTCAAGGATTCTGGCAATCACCTGCATTTTAAAAAGGTAATCATTTAAAACTGTCACTTCAGCCCTTAGGGATTCACCTTGTTTAATAAGGGATTTGAGCCTTGAGCGAAGCGCTCTGAGTTTCTCGATACGCGTGTCATGATAGACCACCGTTTTTTCTGCAACTCCGACAACCTTCAGTGCTTCTTCTGTATGAATGATTTTGGTTTCCGCTTCTTCGAGCGCCGAAAGCTTTTCAAGTTCATTTTGCATCTGGGTGATATGTGTCTGAATCCTGTTGAATTGATCCTTTGCCCGATGATACATCCGGTCGAACCATGCGCGTTCTTTTTGCAATTTGGTTAGATACTCAGCCAATCTCATCGGGGGCTGATCAGAATATTCTTGTTTCAGCTCTAATGCTTTAAGTGCCTTGGCATATTCTTCCTGAACCGAAAAATAATAAGCTTCGGATGCTATGACCGCCTTTTTGCCTTCTTGAATACGCTTAGAGATAATTTTAGCTTCTTTTAAACTCGCTTTTTCTATCATTTTCAAAGCGTTTTGCTTAGCACGAAGCTCCTGGTTTTGAATGTTTATCTGTTTGACGTTAAACTGTTCTGGAACTTGATCATCTCTAAAAGTACCGTCCTTGATACGAAGTTCGATTTCAAATAAAAACAGATTCAACTTTTCAAGTGCACGATGAAAATGATTGGCAGCCAATTTTACGGCGTCTATTTGAGAAAGTTTTTTCTCCCATAGAGATTTTTCTTTCTCCAGCAATTCAAGCCGTTGTTTAAATGCATCGAGTCTGATTTTGGAATGGTTTATAGCCATCTTGGCAGCTTCAACCGCAAACATATGTTTTGGAGGTGTTGCAGGTTCTTCTTTAGGAATATTCAAAGACTTCGTTTCGCGTACTACCTGCTGAAGAAGGTTGTTACATGTTGATAATTTCCGCAATTGCGCCAGGTATTTGTTAGATGCTTCATCAAAGATCGTCCGGGCCTGTTCAATCAATTCATCGTTGCTTAATTCAGACAGCTGGCGTATCTGGGAATTTTCGTTATTTGTTTCAATATCTCCGGATGTTGCCAACATAGGAATTAGCAATGTAACCATTACGATCCATAGAATTGCCGAAAACCCTTTGGCTATAATGTTATAGGGGAACAGATGTGAACATGCCTGTCTGAAAATCGTCGCCTTTTGCATTTATCTATCCTGGTTTTGGTTTTTAATTAAAAGCAAGATTATAATTAGAAATGAAAATGAACCGCCGCAATTTAAAACAAATTCTGTTATTAAGTCAAAAATGTTATCTGAATAATGAATCACAAACTTATCATTACCTGTGCCTTTGATCGATAAGTTTTCTAAAGAGAGATATGCATATAAAAGCTTTGTCTACGTAACGATCGATCTGGCCGACGGAAGTAACCTGAATCACGATGATAATGACAAATCAGTAAAAAACTGTGCTATCTTGCAAGTACCTTTGTTCACTCACGATTGTGATATGGTATTAAGGTATCACAAAATAATTAGGCGCTTGATACTTGGACGTTAGTCGGGTAGACCGGAGGAATCTCACCTCCAGTCCCCCACAGTACCGTACGTGAACCTCTCGATTCATACGGCTCCTGCCAGCCATACTCTTGAAACCTCTCGGCTTCAAGCCGACGCAGAAAGCAATCCAGCTCATCCCAGTCTCCTGGTTGACTGTCACTTATTGCGAGCTGACTCATCCCCTTCGCTCCAGCCCCATTACAGAGCCTTCAACACTACTACAGGATGATCCGCCCCCTTCATGTGCATCGATACTTTCCCCCTTCGTGGTCCTCACTTATAGGGTTTTCTCTTAACATCACTTGAAGAGTTCCCACGTTCCGTACAAAAGCCTAAATCAAGTTCATGCCATCTTTATGCCGGACGCCGCCCAGGCAGTAAGCAGGTTTCCCCTGGACTTGTCCTGGCGTACAGATAGCCACCAGTTTTGACGTCGTCTTTACATTTTCGACACCTCATCGGATGGTTCGCTTACGCTCGTCTCTCTGATCCACAACTGA
>SDWK01000341.1 GCA_004195335.1 Shewanella sp. | reverse complement strand
AACATTACTCAATTTAGCATCGTTTAACTTTGTTTCAATAGGCTTAGCTTCGACAGACTTAGCTTCAACGGGCTTAGTATCGCCAAGGTTTACGCCACTTAATTTTAAGTCGCCCTCTTTAGAAGCGCTGGATTGAGCGTTGCCATTTTGAGATGTTAATGGATCGGCTTTTCCAGCCTGATTTCCTTTGTTCTCAGCTCCCGTTTCACCGATACCGGCTTGACTTAAAGCATTTGTTCCTGTGGCAACTGAACTTGTATTTCTATCTGCTGCACTACCAGAGTTTGCGGATGCCACGCCCTGAACATTGCCAGCCCCTTGTATATTGCCTGAACTTGCCAATGATGCTTGCTTCGAAGACTCTGTGATATTGCCATCAAGCACTTGTTGGAAATTCGTCGAACCTGCAGTAACTAATGCTGCCAGCTCTGTTAATTTTTCAGCAGGTAGGGCTTGCAACTCCTCTTTTGACAACCCTGTTTTGGCCATCAGCAGATCCATCATCTTTTGGTCGATAGTATCGGCGGAACCGAGATCGATTTCATCTGAGTTATCCATGTCAACGGCAAGTTCAGCTTCTAGTGGCTCGCCTTGAACAAGTTCGGAAGTATTCTCTGACTCCTGAGATAATGTATTGCCAAACTTATTAAAATTGAAGGCAAGCTCTGGCTCTTCTGATGCCGAATCGCCATTGAACGGCAATAGTTTACCGCTAAAGTCCAAGCTATCGGTATTATCAAGCTCGCTGGCAAGGGTCAACTGAGCTAAAACATGATCCACATCGGTGTCATCCCCTCCTGCAGTATCAAGTTGCTCCTTGCTTTGTGAAGAGAGCTTCTCGTTATCAGCAGCATCAATACGCGCATCTTTTGTCTTATTTGATTTTCCAGAGGCATGCTCGGATTGATTACTTGCCTGTTCCAGCGCAGCATAAAAGTCACTCTTTTCAGAGGATTGGGATTTAGAGGGTTGAGATTCAGAGGATTGACTTTCTGAATGAGTACTTTTTTTAATGCTCGCAGAGGTGTTGCTCTCAGCAGTCATCTCAGCATTAGATAAAAGTACATTTGTCACTTTCTGCATGAAGCCTCCAACTGCCGCTATCGCCCAATTGAAATATGGAGCGGTATATAGCGTCAAATTATCGACCGAAATTGGTCAATCTATAATTGCATAACGATCTCAAGCAATTAAAATGCCAACATGTGCAGTCTATCTTAAAAAAGAGGGATTAACGCGGACGTTTTCGGTAAAACTGTTGCGAAGCAAATTCATCAATTAATTTTTGCTCCAGCCTTAACTCAGCGAGTTGCGCCTTCTTGGCTTTATGGGCAAGCAAGAGTTCGACCGCTTTACGTTTTTGCTGCTTCTCTTGCCAATATTTTTGACGGTGAAGCCTCTGGTTATCGGCCTCGGTAATGGATGTGATCTGTTTAACTATAGCGTCGTCGATCTGGCGAACAAACTGATGAAATTGATGATAATAACTGGCACTGATCGTCTTACCATGATTAGTTTCCATCTGCTTCATATAGTCTAATCGGTAATTTCTCAACGCAGCTAACTGACTCTGACATTTCTTAAGCGCAAACTGGGCTGACTGCAACTGCTGTGCAGCTTGCTCTTCGGCCTCTGTAGCCAGCTTTAACACTGTATTTAACGGATCATGCTTGGCCATTAATATTCCTGAAATAAGAGAAGGTTCTAGACTCTAGGTACTAGATTCTAGGTACTAGTAACTTATTTATACCTTACACTGCGCACCCAATTGAGAGAGCATCAGCGTACTGCTATCGAAACTAAGTGTCTCTTTCATTGTTTGTCTTAAAAAGGCGTTCATCGCCGGTTGTAAGCGAATGGCATTATCTATTCTAGGATCGTTTCCTTGGGTATAGGCACCGATAGAGATGAGATCTTTATTCTGCTGGAACAGTGAATAGACTTGCTTGACACAACGCATCGACTCCAAGTGCGCGGGAGTTATCACCATAGGGGCGACACGGCTGATAGAGGCTTCGATATCGATCGCAGGATAATGACCCGAATCGGCCAGACCACGGGACAACACAATGTGCCCATCTAGAATCGCCCT
>SDWK01000333.1 GCA_004195335.1 Shewanella sp. | reverse complement strand
GTTAAAGGCTACTCAAGTTGAGTAGCCTTTTTTCTAGATGGCTGAGCTTTTTAACTATTAATAATCATCAGGAAGTTTCAGCAATCCTAGGATTGTGATCAGTATCAAACAAAGGTTAAAATGCGGCCACCTTACCTAGGGTCTGTTGATCTTTCATGGTTGTTTTTGCCGCAGTTTATTGGCTATTTTGACAAGGCGGGGGCTATGCTGTTTAGTCATTCTCCACAAATAGGCTACAACACAGTAAAAATAGCCAAGAAGCGCGGCCCTGCGGGTTCGTTTCAATGCTTTTATTACTGCGTTACGAGTTTTTCGCTTAGCTAGCTAAGCGTCATCGCTCAAGCCTTGTACTAAAATCATTGAATCTGAACAAAAACTAAGCTCGAAAGGTAAACAGACCCTAATTTAGCCACACTTTATCGTTGAGCCGGTGTTTCCACCTACCAACGAAATAAAAAGAATAGAGGAAAACATGAGTAACGAAATCAAAACTCAGGTAGTTGTACTAGGCGCAGGCCCTGCAGGCTATTCAGCGGCATTCCGTGCAGCCGATTTAGGACTAGATACTGTTATCGTTGAACGCTTCAGCACGTTGGGCGGCGTATGTTTAAACGTAGGTTGTATCCCATCTAAAGCATTGCTTCATGTTTCTAAAGTTATTGAAGAAGCAAAAGCTGTTGCCGCACACGGTGTTGTTTTTGGTGAGCCAAAGATTGATCTTGATAAGCTTCGTGGCTTTAAAGAGAAAGTTATTGGTCAGCTTACTGGCGGATTAGGCGGAATGTCTAAGATGCGTAAAGTTGACGTTGTTAACGGCCTGGGTAAGTTCACGGGTCCTAACACGCTTGAAGTTGCTGGTGAGGATGGCGTTAAAGTGGTTCATTTTGAGCACGCAATTATTGCTGCGGGTTCACGACCAATTAAATTGCCATTTATTCCCCATGAAGATCCACGTATCTGGGATTCGACTGACGCACTTGAACTTAAAGAAGTACCTGGCAAGCTGCTTGTTATGGGCGGCGGTATTATTGGTCTAGAGATGGGTACAGTATATTCATCGCTGGGTAGTGAGATTGACGTGGTTGAGATGTTTGACCAAGTGATCCCGGCTGCTGATAAAGATGTTGTTCGCGTATTCACTAAGCAGATTAAGAAGAAGTTTAACTTGATTCTGCAAACCAAAGTCACTGCGGTTGAAGCCAAAGAAGACGGCATCTACGTGACAATGGAAGGCAAGAAAGCACCTGCTGAACCTGTGCGCTATGATGCCGTTCTTGTTGCGATTGGCCGTTCTCCAAACGGTAAAGGTCTGGGCGCAGAGAACGCGGGCGTTAATGTTGATGAGCGTGGTTTCATTAACGTTGATAAGCAGATGCGTACTAACGTACCTAACATCTTCGCTATCGGCGATATCGTGGGTCAACCGATGCTTGCTCATAAAGGTGTGCATGAAGGTCATGTCGCTGCTGAAGTTATTTCTGGGCTTAAGCACTTCTTCGACCCTAAAGTTATTCCTTCAATCGCTTACACAGACCCTGAAGTCGCGTGGGTTGGTCTAACTGAGAAAGAAGCAAAAGAACAGGGTGTTTCTTACGAGACCGCCACGTTCCCATGGGCTGCAAGTGGTCGTGCTATCGCTTCTGATGCAAGTGAAGGTATGACTAAGCTCATCTTCGATAAAGAGACTCATCGTGTGATTGGTGGTGCTATTGTGGGTGTTAACGGTGGCGAGCTATTGGGTGAAATTGGTCTTGCAATCGAAATGGGTTGTGATGCTGAAGACTTAGCGCTGACTATCCATGCTCATCCAACCTTGCATGAATCAGTGGGTCTTGCAGCTGAAATGTATGAAGGTTCAATTACTGACTTGCCAAACCCAAAGGCAAAGAAGAGAAAGTAACTCTTTCAGTGAACTGATAAAGCGCTCTTTTTGAGCGCTTTTTTTTTAAGTGCGTTATAAAAATGTAAATAATCAGGTGAATTAGGCCCAATGAACTGCTACATTCGTAGTAAGCCTATAAGCTGTCTCTTATACACATCT
>SDWK01000304.1 GCA_004195335.1 Shewanella sp. | reverse complement strand
GTTTAGAATCGTATTAACAGCATATACAGTGTAGAATGGCGGCCATTATATTGATTGTCGCCATTTTTATTGGCTAGTTCCAGGAATTCCAATGATTAACCTATTTTTGTTTTGCCGTGCAGGCTATGAAAAAGAGTGTGCCGCTGAGATACAGCATCACGCGGCTAAACTTGATATCGGTGGTTTTGTAAAAACCAATAAAAACGATGCTTATGTGATTTTTCAGTGCTTTCAAGCCGGCGATGCCACCATCTTAGCGCAAAAGATAAAATTGGATTCACTGATCTTTGCCAGACAGATGTTTGCGGCTAAAGCATTGCTGAAAAACCTGCCGGAAGATGATCGGATCACGCCAATCATGGAAGCGTTATCCGACGTTAGAAATGCCGGTGAGTTAAGGGTCGAGACACCAGATACCAATGAAGCAAAAGAGCGCACTACTTTTTGTCGTAAATTTACGGTCCCATTAAGACAGAAGTTGAAGAGCTCTGGAAACTTACTTAGAAAAGAGAGTAGCAGTCGCCCAATTATTCATGTCTGTTTTGTGGCTTCAGGAACGGCTTATGTTGGTTTTTCTTTTAGCAATAATAGTTCTCCCTATCCAATGGGGATCCCAAGACTGAAAATGGCCAGCGATGCACCTAGTCGTTCGACATTAAAGTTAGATGAAGCATTTATCCACTTTATTCCAGAAGAGGAAAAAGAGCTGAGATTAAGCAGTGGCATGAACTCGGTCGATTTAGGTGCTTGTCCTGGAGGTTGGACTTACCAGCTTGTTCGTCGTGGTATGTTTGTCGCCGCAGTCGATAATGGAGCGATGGATGAAGGCTTAATGGAAACCGGTCAGGTTAAGCACTATCAAGCCGATGGTTTTCGTTTCGAGCCGCCACGTAAGAATATCTATTGGTTGGTCTGCGACATGATCGAGAAGCCCGCACGTGTGGCTGAGCTGATTGAAGCCTGGGCGATCAATGGTTGGTTTAAAGAGGCGATGTTTAACCTTAAATTACCGATGAAGAGTCGCTATCAAGACGTGACGACTATATTGGAGACCATGGCGACAGTGCTTAAAGAGAACGAGATAAAGAACTTCTCGATAAAATGTAAGCACCTTTACCATGACCGTGATGAAGTGACGGTTTACCTGAGTTTAAATCCGACTCAGGTTAGCTAATTAACTTATTATTGAATCTATAAAAAAGGCCCTATGTGAAAACATAGGGCCTTTTATGTATAGGCTGTTAGAACCTAGAACCTGCTTTTATAATCGTTCAATCACAGCTTGTGTGAAATCGGTCGTACCATGGGTACCACCTAGGTCGCGTGTAGTACGGTCGCCTTCGGCAATCACGGCGGTAACAGCAGCGCGGACCTTCTCAGCTTTATCAGCCATGCCCAGATACTCAAGCATCTGGATCGAGGCTAGAATAACCGATGTTGGGTTTGCCAGGTTTTTGCCGGCAATATCGGGAGCACTACCGTGAACCGCTTCAAAAATCGCCGCATCTTTACCTATGTTGGCACCCGGAGCCATACCCAGACCGCCGACTAGACCAGCACACAGATCAGAAAGTATGTCACCAAATAAGTTTGTCGTTACCATAACGTCAAAGTTTTCAGGGTTCATGACCAGCTTCATACACGTCGCATCGACAATCATCTCTTCAGTGATGATGTCCGGGTAACGTAGGCTGACTTCACGGGCGACTTTCAAGAATAGTCCTGAAGTCGATTTCATGATGTTAGCTTTATGAACGATAGTCACTTTCTTACGATTTTCTTTACGAGCAAGTTCATAAGCGAAAGTTGTGATCTGTTCAGCACCCTTGCGAGTGATTATACTTGTCGCTTCAGCTGTCGCACCATCATCCGAGACGGTCTGACCCAGACCCGAATACATGCCCTCGGTGTTTTCACGAACGGTAATGATATCGATGTTATCGTATCGTGCCTGAGTTCCTTTGAAAGAGAGAACTGGGCGAACATTCGCGTAAAGGCTGAACTTTTTACGCAATGATACATTGATAGAGGTAAACCCCTCACCAACTGGCGTAGTTAAAGGGCCCTTTAAGGTGATACGGTTCTTCTCGATTAAGTCGAGAGTTCGTTGAGGTAAAAGCTCTCCTTGCTTTTCAAGCGCAGCTAAACCAGCATCGGCAAATTCATATTCAAAATCGCAACCAGCTTTATCAAGAATTTTTATGGCTGCATCGATAATGCTTGGTCCAATCCCATCACCAGGGATCACGGTTATAGTTCTTTTTGACATGGAGAGTCCTTCCACGGTTTGTCGTTACAGCTATGTCTGTCCATGTCTAAAGACACGGTAGTATGACTTGGAATTCGTTTTTATTGTTCACTGCATGATTTTAACACTTTTAAACTATTTTCACAGAAAATAGTGAGCAATCTCACATTTTTTTATATAGTGGAACTTGCAATAAACAAGGCTTATAACGATGATTGAACGTTAAAGGTTAAAAAAGTCTACTTTAGTCTAATAAAGCCTAAAAAGTTGACGTTAACAAAATAAGAAAAATGAGGAAGACCTTGAAGTCACTATTTATAGCATCTTTTATTCTTGCATCGGCGAGCCTACTCACCGCTGGAGCCTACGCGTCATCCCCCTCCAGCTCTCATTTAATCGTCCCTGATGACATTATGCATTTTGAATCGCTGAAGGAACCTGTGGTTTCTGATTCCGGCACTATGTTGGCCGTAGAAGTGGCACCGGATCGGGGAGATAGTCATGGACTGGTTAAGAGCCTGACATCGTCGAAAAAGTTTACCGTAGAGGGGGGATCTAAGCCTAAAGTGAGCCGAGACGGCCGTTTTGTTGCTTTTGTTGTTAATAGTTCGTTACTCGATTTAGAGATGGCCTCAGCCAAAGAGAAGAAAGAGCTCAAATCGGGCATGGTGTTACTCGACACTACTTCCGGAAAAGAGACTCGCTTTGAAAGAGTTAAAACATTTGAGTTTAATGAAGCCGGAACGCACTTGGCCGTTTGGTTTGAAGCCGAAGAGAAAGAGGGCGACGGTAAAAAAACGGATAAAAACGCCGACAGTAAGAAAAAAGAGCAGAAAAATAAGCCGGAAAAGGTGGATAAGTTCGATAAAGGAACTGAGTTTCAACTTATTTCTCTCAAGAATGGTAATAAGCAAAGTGTGCAAAGTGTTACCCGCTTCTATTTTGATAGAGTCGGTAAGCACCTGGTTCTGGCAAGCAATGATGTGAAAGCGAAGAAGCATCAACTGGTGTTAATTAAGCTCAATAACAACCAGAAAGAGATCGTACGTCAGTATAATGACCAGCAGATTGGTGAGGTGTCACTGAGTGAAAGTGGTCAATATATCGCCTTTACCCATGGGGTTGCCGCAAGTGCTCCCTATGGACGTGAATATAAATTGTCGCTGTTTGAGATAGCAAGCGACGTCGTTAAGCCTACACCCGTTAATGATGAGTGGAAACTTAATCGTTATACAAAATTGAGATTCTCACAAGACAGTAACCGACTGTTTTTTGGCCGGGTTCCCCATGTGAGTCAACAGCTTGAGATCAAAAAGATTGAGGAGCAAGCGGATCTCTTCAATGAAAAGATAGTCACAGGTCAGCGTGAACTGCGTATCTGGCATGGTGATGATGCTCGAATTAAGCCCAACGAGGTTAAGCAGTACAAGAAGGAACAAGAGCGGACATATCTGGCCGTATTACATCTGCGGGGAAACAATCTTGTCCAGTTAGCCGATGAAGCGGTGCCAGATGTTGAGTTGCAGGAGCAGTCACGATTTGTCATGGCTAGCTCAGATATCCCCTATCGTAAGATGATCACCTGGGCCGGATTTTATCGGGATTACTATTTGATTGATCTCAATACAGGGCGAAAAATTCCGTTTTTGACTCAGCAACCCACAAATGAAGCACCAATTCTCTCTCCAAAAGAGCGATATGTCTCTTATTACCAACAAGGGCAGGTGTATCTTTATCAGATTTCGCAAGATCGCAGACATAATCTAACCAAAGAGTTGAAGGTCTCTTTTGCCGATGAAGACCATGATTATCCCTCTAACGCTCCCGGATATGGTTTCGGACCTTGGCTTGAAAATGACGCTGGTCTATTGGTTTATGATAAATATGATGTCTGGCAGATGAATACCGAATCCTTGGAGGCGTTCAAGCTAACGGCGGGGAAGGGACGTAAGCAAGGGATCCAATATCGAGTCACGGGATTAATCGAAGATGAGAATAACCCGGAAGTGTTTGGTATTGATCAACAGGTGCTGCTTCATGGTTATAACGAGAAAACTAAAGGTGATGGTTATTATCAGGCAAAGATTGGCGTCTCTGGTGTGACAACTTTGATGGAGGGGGATTATAAGATTAAGCCTCTGGTTCGCAGCAAAGATTCTAATACCTTAGTATTCTCGAAAGAGCGCTATGATCTGTTTCCGGATCTTTATACCGCAGAGTATTCTTCGCCTGAGAATGCGACCCGTCAAACGGATTTAGATGCTCAGAAGCGTAAGTTTAATTGGAGTCAGTCAGAGCTGGTTCACTGGACAAATGGCGATGGACAACCCTTAGATGGTGTGTTGATTAAGCCGACAAACTATGAAGAGGGAAAGCGATACCCGGTACTGGTTTATTTCTATCGCTTTATGAGTGACCGCTTGCATGCGTTTCCGCAGATGAAGCTCAACCACAGACCCAATTTTGCCTGGTACGCCGATAACGGTTACGCCATCTTCCTGCCGGATATTCGTTTCGAGGTGGGCTACCCCGGGGCAAGCTCTGTTCAGGCGTTGACTTCCGGTGTGCAGAAGTTGATCGAAATGGGTATTGCAGACTCTGATGCTGTCGGGATCCAAGGACACTCTTGGGGGGGGTATCAAACCGCTTTTGCCGTCACTCAGACTCATATCTTCAAGGCTGCGGTAACCGGGGCTCCGGTCTCAAACATGACCAGCGCCTATAGCGGGATCCGCCATGGTAGTGGGTTAGCTCGTCAGTTCCAGTATGAAACCGGACAGAGCCGAATTGGTGAGAGCCTGTTTCGAGCGCCACAGAAGTATATTGAGAATTCGCCGGTTTTCTATGCTGAGCGTATCACGACACCTATGATGATTATGTTTGGCGATAAAGACGATGCGGTGCCTTGGGAGCAGGGAATAGAGCTTTATCTTGCGATGCGCCGTGCGGGGAAAGATGTGGTCTTTTTGCAATACCAAGATGAGCCACATCACTTGAAGAAATATCCCAATAAGCTCGATTACAGTATTCGTATGATGGAGTATTTCGATCACTACCTGAAAGGCAAACCAGCACCGGCTTGGTTAACCCAAGGTGAGGCGTATACCGAATATAAAAAGGCCGACTAATCCAGCTTAGATTCATCATTAAGTGGGTAAATCAAAAACCGAGTTTAAAACTCGGTTTTTTTATGGACAAGGATTGCTTTATGGTAAATATTGGCACCTTTATGATCACTTTTAAACGGAAGAGGTAAAATATGGATGGACTCTGGTTGCATCTGGGGACAGTTTTTATGGGTTTTTTTGCCATCATGAACCCCATTGCCAACGTACCGATATTTCTGGGGTTAACCTCTCAGGAAGATGAACAGACGACGAAAGCGATTGCCTTCAGAGCACTCTTGCTGGCATTTATCATCATCACCGTTTTTGCACTGATGGGGCAGTTTATTTTCACCCTGTTTGGTATCTCTCTGTCTGCATTTCGTATTACTGGCGGGCTACTGGTGTTCTTAATTGGTTTTCATATGCTACAGGGCAATAACTCCAGTGTGCATCACCCAGATAGTGCTCAGGTTGAGGAGAGTAAAGCTAAGAATAGCGATACCGAGAGGGAAGCTGCATTGAGTGTTGCGGTATCTCCGCTGGCGCTGCCGATACTTGCTGGCCCCGGCACCATAGCCACGGCGATGAGTTTCTCTGCTGTGGGGGGCATAGTCGAGATGCTGATCACCATAGGCACCTTCGGCGTCTTGTGTATCGTGACTTATCTGTTCTTTATATTTGGTGGTAAGCTGGTCAATTACCTCGGAAGTGCGGCGTTGGGGGCTATTACCCGGATGATGGGACTGATCTTGGCAGTCATAGGAACCCAGATGGCCATAGAGGGGATCAAAGGTGCGTTTGCTATAGGGTGATCCCAATGATGGGGTTTACCTTAATGATCATCGGAACCCAGGTGGTGGTGAAGGGGATCAAAGTTGCGTTTGCTATTGGGTGATCCCAATGATGGGGTTTACCTTAATGATCATCGGAACCCAGGTGGTGATGAAGGGGATCAAAGGTGCGTTTGCTATCGGGTAAACGCCGGCTCGTCGCGAACCGAGCTGACGCCTGCCAAACTGAAATTATGGAGAAGATTATGGAGAAAGATGTAAAAGGTGCTGGCGTAAAAATTCCGCCGCCGTTAATTTTTATTGTGTTTATGTTATTGGCTCACGTAAATGAGCTGCTATTTCCTATCGGGATAATCTTTGCGCCGGTGATAACCTATATCGGTCTAGGATTAGTGATGACTGGGCTTATTTTACTGCTGTCTTTGCTGCTACAGTTTAAGCGTGTAAAGACGTCTATAGAGCCTTGGCAGCCGACTTCATCAATTATTAAGACCGGGCTTTATAAGTATTCAAGAAATCCTATCTATTTGCTCTTATGTACTATCCCAATTGGACTCGGTCTCTATTTCAGTCATGTCTGGCTTATCACCAGTGTGATCCCATCTTGTATGGGGATCTATTATGTGGCTATCAGACCGGAAGAGGCCTATTTAACCGGCAAGTTTGGTGATGAGTATATTTGTTATCAGCAACAGGTTCGCAGGTGGTTTTAATCTATGTTTACGATTCCAAGAATTAAGACAAAGCGAACCATGCTGACTATTTTGCAGTATTATGAATATCAACTACTAATCGATTATTACCAGAAAAATAGCGCCCATTTAGCGCCATGGGAACCAGAAAGGGAGCCTGATTATTTCAATCCCACTAAGGTAAAGCGGAGGCTACTTGAGAATAATGAGCTGTTTGCGGCAGGCGGAGCGGTGCACTTCGTTGCATTTGCATTAGATGAGCAAGCCTGTTCCGGTAGCGACGAGAACCGCAGTGAGATTATTGGTGTATGTAATTTTACCAATGTTATCAAAGGCTCCTTCGAAGCCTGTAACTTAGGTTACTCCATTGCCGGGGAGTACCAAGGCAAAGGTTTAATGAAAGAGATCTTAACGGCTGGAATCGACTACATCTTCACCGAGCTTAACCTGCATCGTATTATGGCTAACTATATTCCGGTTAATACCCGAAGTGGACAGCTGCTCTCATCACTGGGCTTTGAAGGGGAGGGGCTGGCTAAATCCTATCTGAAGATCGCCGGACAGTGGCAGGACCATTGCCTGACATCGAAAATAAACCTCGAGTACTCTGACACAGCACCGTGATTAGATTGAAAACCTTCTGGTTGTAGCACCATTTTTTACTTGTCGGATAACAAGTTCCAGGTATCTTTCACTTATTCTTCTGACTTTTTGGGTATTTAGTTCGATATTGAATTGCATGGCTTCAAATTAATCTATAGCCTGCGGCTTGTGCCGTGCAGGGATGCACAAATGTCGTGATGGCAGGATGCCAATAAACGACCTGAATGTGCAGATACTTCTTCGGCACGGTGAATAGAAACCTCTGGTTTCTGTGCTTATGAACGAGAGGCATGGAAGCCGAACTGGCTGTTAGATATGGATATCGTTGTAAAGCCATCCATGGCCGCTTAACGAAAACGTCCCTGTTTTCGATACCATCAGCCGCATCTACACCTGAT
>SDWK01000348.1 GCA_004195335.1 Shewanella sp. | reverse complement strand
AAGCCTACATATTTCGCAACCGGGTTGCCCATTTTCCGTCATCCAGCTTGTTGGTAATGCTGGTCGCCAACTCAAACATGTAGGTATTGGCATCAGATGTTTTTTCAGCCTTTGCATAGACCTGCCTGGCCCACGGGTTATCAGAAAACCGCCTTAAAATGCTTTCGGCCAAATAAATAAAATCTCTTGTTTCTCCAAACTTATTCTCGGCAGAGTTGTGTATTTGCCGGAGAAGGTCATCGTCACCCGTTTGCTTCCGGACTTCGGAAATCAGCTTTTCGTAATCATCCCGATTATTGCAATTAGCTTCGGCCTTGTTGTAGATGGAATTCGCCCATTCCTTATCGGATAGAATGTCAAGCACAGCCCATGCTACAATGGTATACCCAAATATATTTTGACCTTTCTCCTCAGCCTTGCCCAAAAGTTTTTTTGCCCAATCTCGATCGCCCAATTTTGCCAAAATCATACGGGCCAGTTTGATAAAATCTGTCTCCTTGACGCATTGTTCTTCTAATCCCGAATAGATATTTTTCACCCATTCTTTATCCTGCAAAGTGGCAATTATTCCATCTGCCAAATCGTTATACTTGTGGGAATCGTCACATTTTTGGAGCTGTGTTTCATAAATGGTTCGTATCCAATCCGCATCGTTGAGATCCGAATAAATGGCATCGGCGACATGGAGATATTCAGGGAAATACGTGCACACGCTTTCAGCCTTTTTGTAAAGCTTTCTGGTATAATGCGTGTCAGCTGTTTTCTCAATAACCTCATGAGCCAAGATAGACAGAGATTTGCTTGTTTCGCATGCCTGTTCCCGTCCAACAAATTCTTTATAAAGATCTTTGTGAGCCTCTCGCTTTTCGAGTTGATCATTAATTGCATTGATCCACTGCGGATCATCTGCGTACTTGAGGATTGCATCGGCAGTCTTTTTAAAATCATCGGCGGCATTTACGAATTGTTCTGCCCGTTTTAGCTCGTCAAACGCGCCTTGTTTATCATCGATTTCGTCAGCCAAGGCAGCCGCAACCGCCACCAGTTTATTGGAATCTCGGGTTGTGCCGGCGGCCTTTTTGTAAACACTGCCAGCAAAAGCAGCATCACCGGTATCTTTGAAGGCGGCTTTGGCCAGTTTGATGTAATTCTCATAGTCGCTAATTTTGGTTTCCGCAGTTTTGTAAACTGTCAACGCCAGGTCCTTATCGTTAAGTTTGCTCATCAACGATTCTGCAAGTTTCATCAAATCATCGCCGCTTTCGAGCTTTCCTTCAGATTTTTTATAAATTGCTCTGGCATATTCTTCATCTTCCAAATCAGCTACAGCAGACTCGGCCAATTTTATCAGGTCAATTCCAGAGTCAATCTGATTTTCTGCCTTCTCAAAAATTGATTTGGCCAGGTCCCTATCGGAAAGATTGTCCAGAACACCCTTTGCAAGCACCCCAAAATCGTCTCCGGTTTTGCAGGCTTCAACAGCCTTGTCGTAGACTTCCTTTGCCAAGTTCTTATCGTCAAATACGTCAAGCACACTCCGGGCATATTCATTATAGTCCGCAGCCGTGCTACATTTATCCAGTGCCTTGTTCGCGGTCTCCTTGGCCAGCTCCGGGTCTGAAAGTACCTCATTGATGCTTTTGCTAAGATCCAGGAAATCTTTAACCTTGACACATTTGCCTTGGGCGGCGGAAAATATTTCTTTGGCGGCTTCGGCATCGCCCATATCTGATGCTGTTTTGCCAAGGTTTACGAACTCCTGGGAATTCATACAATAATCCCTGCCCTGCAGCAGATATTCCTTTGATTTCTCTTTATCTTCCAATATCTCAAATGAACCCCTTCCAAGGACTATAAAATCATCCGTGGTTTCCGCCCACTCCACACCTTCTTCAATAAGATTCGCGGCCCATTCCTTATCGGACAGCTCGTTAACGATTTCCTTTGCCAGTTCAACAAATTCTTCAGTAGTCTCGCAATCTTCTGCTTTTTCTTCTAATTCTGATTTTTCTTGATACTTTTGTAACTCTTCATGTCTAAAGTTTGAACTATCATCAGTCATCACTTTACCGTCTAGTGCAAGAAGCGAACCGTCTTCTAT
>SDWK01001029.1 GCA_004195335.1 Shewanella sp. | reverse complement strand
CTCGTTGGTGGAACCAAAGCGGTTTTTCACCGCACGAAGTATCCGGTAGGGATTGCCGCTGTCCCCCTCGAAATAAAGGACGGTATCGACCATGTGCTCAATTTTTTCCCAAGACAAAAACATATGCGCAATTGGCCCACGTAAAATGTCTTGATATTTCAGCACTTTAGTGCTAAGTGGAACACATGAAACATCGCGTTTAACATAAGTGCGATACTAATCCCCCAACATAGAGACCCCTGGAGTGCGCATGACGAAAAACGCACCGTTAAAGCCTCGCGTAAACATAGAGCATAGCATTTCAGATATCAATGAGCCATTTAAGCTGTATTCAGTCGCGCACAAGGGATTTTACGACTTCAGCTACCTAAAGCCGATGGGCGAACCAATGCGTTCAGAAGTGATAGAGGCCCTATCTAGAAATATTAACGGCTACTCATTGCCTAAGGGCGCCTTCCCACATCCCCGCCATCTTCGGGTGCGTGACTTTTTTAGCTGGGTCTTCACGCAAACCATAGAAAACGATACAAACCACATGAAAGAGGTTGGAAGGTGCTTGAGGGCAGGCACCCGCCCGAAAGCACCTGACTGGCAATTAGTCCTCAACGACTTCCGCTCAATGGCCACCGCCCCCCCGAAATCAAACCCATTCACAAATGGTAAAAGCGACCTGACCAAAAACCTCATATTCGATCACATTAGAGGTGGACTTAAAGTTCTTGCACAAGAAGGAATCTTCCCTCCAATTATCCTGCGAGGTATCAAGGGGGCAAGACAGAGGTCGCGAGCAAACAAGTCTCTGGGAGAGATCACCAAGAACACCTTAAGCAAGGGAAAGATTAAGGAGTTGCTTGGCGGCTTCCTCGGCACATCATACGGAGGCACGGATAGCGACAAACAACAAGCCACGGATTTCTTCTCAGCCTTAGCATCTGAGGGCATTGCTATCGCAAGCAACGAGGAGGACCAGATCCAGCAGTTACTAGAACTAAACAACAACCGACTAGAAACCCTAAGAAAATGTGCTGAAGACGATCTCTTAAAAGAGTGGGGACTATTTCAAGAAGGCCAAAAGCTCATGAATGGCTCCGAACTATCGTACGAAAAGGAAATGCACGATCTCGCAGAGGACTTCCTCATTGAGCAGGCTGCTGGCACTCTCAAAACTAATTACCCCGGAGCAAAGGGGGGGCATCCCTTAAAACAACTCCTAGTTGGAAAAAACAGAAAACGGATAAAATCAAATATCGACCACCCTTTTTTTGAAGAGAAGTTAGCGCGATGCCTAACATTTATCGAAGGCAGATACTGCGGAATATTTCCATGTTCCAACAACCAGAGTGGCGAGACTTGGGAATTGGGAACCTTTTTTAAAGCACACGCAAACTCTCACCTTGTAAGCATAGACCACGTTCGTCGTCGCATTGAACCAAATCCTTATGCTTTATTTTACGCAATGGTTATTTTACTAATTGATACAGGTTTCAACCCAACCGTTATCCAAGAGCTAAAAATTGACTGCATCTCAAAAACAGAAAACCCAGACAAAATATTAATAACTTCAAGAAAAGGCAGAGCCAAGAACAATGAGCAGAATATTTTCTTAGAAATAACCGACGGGAACAGGCTCAGTGCTCAGAGAGTCATACAAATTATAGAAAAAATGACTGAGCGCTACAGGAAAATTGCAAGCGGAGAAGCTAGGAGCAGATGGCGCAATCCAATCTTACCTAGCGATTGCAACGACCTCCACCGATACCTTTTCACCTCTAGGCAGGAACAAACTAAAGAAAAAAAGCAGAGCCTCATAAAAGGTCTTACACCAGCAAGCCAAATGGGCGCAGCTAAAGATATGAGAGAAAGACACGAATGCCTACGCGACTTACATTTTAATCTTGAGAACATAAGGCCATCAGTTGCCCTCCAAAAATATTTCGCAGGTAAACTTGATGCTGAAGTCGCCAGGGTCAGCTTAGGTCAAAAAGACAAATCGTGTGTCCCCCGGTATGTTTCCAGGACCGCCAGTCGCATTGCACTACACAAGCAGATGCGAATATTCCAGATTCGCTTCGAGGCAGTCATGATAAGGGACATACCAGGTG
>SDWK01000045.1 GCA_004195335.1 Shewanella sp. | reverse complement strand
AGAGTTTAGCGCTTCTGAGGCAAGGCAACGAGTGAAGAACATAGTTATTCTACGTTTAAACTCGTTAACACTACATCATATGCGCTAAAACTCGCCTTTCAGGAGTGTTTTTTGCTGCCTACTTCTGCGTTGAATGACTTCAAAAGGGAGCACCATTCCCTCAACCATTCGCCTTGAATTAGTTTTCAAAAAAAACTCTGAGTAGATCACTTTCTTATACCGATTGGTATTAATTCCTACATCCGGCTCTATGTGCACACAAATTCTCAGCCGGACAAATTATCTATCACAGCAGGCCAAAAGACCTCGTCGCATTCAGCACCTTCAACACATCAACTGTCTCAGGGACATCGTGTACTCTGAGTATGCCTGCACCTCGCTGAGCCGAGAGCATGGCCCCCGCTAAACTTCCAGCAAGACGCTCAGAGACATCACGGTGTAGCAGGTTCCCCATCATACTCTTACGAGACAGGCCGACAAGTATTGGTAAACCTAAAGACTTGAACTCATCAAGCCTATTGAGCAGCTCATAATTATGCGCTAAAGATTTCCCAAAACCAAAACCTGGGTCGATAAGCAATTGCTCTCTTTTCAACCCCGCATCGCAACACGCCTGAATTCGCTGTTCAAAAAACTGTTTTATGTCATTCACAACATCATCATAAATAGGTGCATTCTGCATACTTCTGGGCAGTCCTTGCATATGCATTAAGCAAACAGGGACTTGTAACTTTGCCGCCATTTCTAATGCGCCAGGTTCTTGTAGCGCGCGTACATCGTTGATGAGATGAGCGCCCGCTTCTACTGCCTGTTTCATCACTTCGGCTTTACTGGTGTCGATAGAAATCCAAACATCATGATGCTGAGCAATATACTCAACCAAAGGAATAACTCTACTCAGCTCTTCACGTAAGTTGACCTCGGCGGCGCCAGGTCTTGTCGATTCACCACCAACGTCGATAAAGGTGGCACCTTGTTCGACCATCTCATCGGCGTGTCGGCATGCTAATTCAAAGCTGGAATACTCGCCACCATCAGAGAACGAATCGGGAGTGACATTTAGGATCCCCATCACTAATGGTTTTTCCAAAGAGAGGTTCTTTTTGCCGCTGACAAATTGAAACACAACAACTCCAACTTAATCCGTTTATAAATCCCGGAAACAAGAAAACCCCATAACGGGGCTTTCTTCATTCAACTAAACATCAATTATTTAGCCGTTGACTCATCAATGTCTTTAACCTCAGGGGCAGCAGACTGCTCTGACGAAGGTTTAACCTCATCTTCAGATGAGTCCTCTTTATCAGTTGCAACAGGCTTCCCGCCATCATCATTGCTTGAGCCATTGTCATCCATATTCCAATCCTTTGGAACACTAACTTCTCGGCGTTGCATCAGGTCTTCGATCATAAGGGCATCAATGGTTTCATACTTCATCAACGCATCTTTCATCGCATGAAGAATATCCATATTGCCTTTGAGGAAGGTTTGTGCGCGCTGATAGTTATTATCTATAAGCATTTTAACTTCCGCATCGATTATGCTGGCAGTTTCATCAGACATATGCTGAGTCTTACCCATACTACGGCCGAGGAATACTTCATTTTCATCTTCGGCATAAAGTACCGGACCTAACTTCTCAGAGAAGCCCCACTGAGTCACCATATTACGGGCTATTGAGGTCGCATACTTAATATCCTGAGATGCACCGGTAGAAACTCTTTCACTACCATAGATGATCTCTTCGGCCAGACGGCCACCATAAGCTACAGAAATTTGACTCTCTAACTTACGTCGACTCTGACTTATCGCATCCGCTTCAGGTAAGAAGAAGGTTACACCTAATGCTCGTCCGCGTGGAATAATCGTCACCTTGTGTACAGGATCATGCTCAGGGACGAGGCAACCAACGATGGCATGGCCCGCTTCATGATAAGCCGTCATCTCTTTGTCTTCTTCAGACATGACCATAGTGCGGCGCTCTGCACCCATCATGATCTTATCTTTCGCGCTCTCAAACTCTTCCATACCAACGATACGGCGACTACCACGCGCTGCAAACAGTGCAGCTTCGTTCACAAGGTTAGCCAAGTCGGCACCTGAGAAACCTGGCGTACCACGAGCGATAACACTCGCTTTAACATCATCGGCAAGCGGCACTTTACGCATATGCACTTTAAGGATTTGCTCACGCCCACGAACATCGGGAAGACCGACGACCACTTGACGGTCGAAACGACCAGGACGAAGCAGTGCAGCATCCAGTACATCCGGACGGTTCGTCGCAGCGATAACGATGACACCTTCATTACCTTCGAAACCATCCATCTCAACCAACAACTGGTTCAGTGTCTGTTCACGCTCATCGTGACCACCACCGACACCCGCACCACGCTGGCGACCTACGGCATCGATCTCATCGATAAAGATGATACATGGGGCTGATTTTTTAGCTTGTTCGAACATATCACGCACACGAGATGCACCGACACCGACAAACATTTCAACGAAATCTGAACCTGAAATAGTAAAGAAAGGAACCTTAGCTTCACCTGCAATCGCCTTAGCAAGCAAGGTTTTACCTGTTCCAGGAGGACCGACAAGCAAAATACCTGTAGGAATTCGGCCACCCAATTTTTGGAATTTAGTCGGCTCTTTCAGGTAATCAACCAGCTCTTTAACGTCTTCCTTAGCTTCGTCGCAACCTGCAACGTCTCCAAAAGTCGTGTTAATCTGGTCTTCACTCATCAACTTAGCTTTGCTCTTACCAAAAGACATGGCGCCTTTTCCACCACCGCCCTGCATCTGACGCATGAAGAATATCCACACACCGATAAGCAGTAACATAGGGAACCAAGAGATGAAGATCTGAGTTAAGAACCCTGACTCTTCTGCTTCCTGTCCCTTCATGGTTATGCCTTTACGATCGAGATCATTAATCAGATCTTTATCTTCCATAGGCATGATAGTGGTGAACTTCTCTCCAGTACGCTTAGTCCCTTCGATCGTACGTTGATCGCTTTTTATTTCGACAGTATTTATCTGTCCACTACGAACATCATCTAAAAAAGCGGAATAATCCATCTTCAACGCTGTGGATGAAGAGGGGGAGTAACCCTGAAACACAGACATCAACACAACGGCGATGACTACCCAGAGAATTAAATTTTTTGCCATATCACTCAAAATTACTAGACCTCATAGAGTCTTGCGATTACTGACGTTAGGGTACTACAACTTATACCCTGTCGCCACAAGATAGACTTCGCGCGAACGAGCTCGCGAAGAGTCTGGCTTACGTGTTTTGACGGTTTTAAACGCCTCTCTAACTGACTTCATGTACTCTTCAAAGCCCTCCCCCTGAAAGACTTTTACAGCAAAACAACCGTTAGGTGCCAAAACTTGATGACACATATCTAATGCTAACTCAACCAAATACATAGCTCTAGGCTGATCGACCCCGCCAGTACCACTCATATTAGGTGCCATGTCAGATAAGACAACATCGACTTTTGCATCACCCACTCGGGTAAGCAAAGCATCGAGCACCTTTTCCTCTCTAAAATCACCCTGAAGGAAGTCGACGCCAACAATTGGATCCATAGGTAAAATATCACAAGCGATAACTTTACCATTGTCTCCTGCTAGTTTAACGGCAACTTGGGACCAACCACCAGGGGCGGCCCCTAAATCGACCACAGTCATCCCCGGTCGAATTAATTTATCTTTCTCTTGAATTTCTTCAATTTTAAACGCGGCTCGCGAACGAAATCCCCGTTTTTGAGCTAATTTGACATAGTGATCATCAAAATGTTCCTGCAGCCAACGTGAGGAACTCGCTGTTCGTTTTTTACCTGACATTCAAAATCCGCAACAAATGAGAGTTACATAAAGACTATATAAGGGTAGAATAGCGTTTTTTCAACAGTAACTCAGCATAAAGTTGGTATAAATGAACTTAACAACCAAACAAAAACAGCACTTAAAAGGCTTAGCGCACGATTTAAAGCCTGTAGTGATGCTTGGTTCCAATGGTCTGACTGAAGGTGTACTGGCGGAAATTGATGGTGCACTTACTCATCACGAGCTGATCAAAGTGAAAGTAGCGGCTAGTGACAGAGCGCTAAAAGATGCAATCGTTGATGCCATTGTTCGTGAAACTCAAGCTGTAAAAGTACAGCTTATCGGTCACGTTTTAGTACTATTTCGTCAATCTGAAGAGATGAAAATTGCGGTTCCAAAAGCAAAATAATCTTTTTTGAACATGGTCTTCTCCCGTCACGGTCATAATACAGAGAACATCTCTGCGTTAACCTGATTTGAGAAAGACACTCATTGTTTATTTCAGTCCTTCCTGAGAAATAAACAGTCAGAATAAAATATAAAATGGAGCCACTGAAATTCAGTGGCTCCATTTTTTTTGTCTATAGCAAAACGCTTTATGGTGTTTCAGATATAGGCACGAGCTTATAATGTTCCGAGTTAACCCCAAAGAGCTCGGGCAAACAAGTACCCACCGATATCGATGACCAAGTTCCGGTCAAAATGCCGATAAACATCGCAATAGAGAAACTTTCCAGCGGTCCACCTCCCATCACCCACAGTGCACTCACCGTCATCAGCGTGGTACCACTGGTTACCATAGTCCGTGAGAATGTCGCTTTAACCGCACTGGTACACACATCAGAGATTGGCATCTTCGGCTTTGAGGTTAATAACTCTCTAATCCTATCGGCGATAATAATTGAGTCGTTAAGTGAGTAACCTAAAATAGCCAACACCGCGGCGAGGACCGTTAGATTAAACTCCATCTGTGTCAGAGAGAAGAATGCCAACACGAAGATAACGTCGTGAAACAGAGCAAATAGCGCTCCACTGGCAAGGCGCCACTCGAACCGAAAACTCAGATACCCTAAGATACATAACATAGCAACTAACAAGGCTAACCCGCCCTGCTCTGCCAACTCCTGACCAATTTGCGGGCCAACGATACTCGAATTTAGCACCTCGACACTAGTTTGTAACGGAGCAAGCACCTGCTCAATATCCAAAGCGTTTGCACTCACATCACCCGTCATTTCGGCCTGACTGTACCGCAATACCCAGCGTCCGGGTTCACCTGCCGAGATAACACTCACCTCCTGTTCGGACATGTTCCCTAACAAATTTTCAATTTGGTTCGCTTTAATATCACTATCAATGCGAACTTCGGTAACCACACCACCGGTAAAATCCAGTCCCCAATTAAACCCTTTGACCGAAATAACCGCCAGAGAAAGTATCATTAATGCTATCGAGATACAGCTCGAAAAGTAGCGCCACTTTGTCAGTTTGTTCACTTTATTAGTATTCATATTACACCTTCACATCGCGGCTAAAGTCACGTCCATACACCCAATTAATCAATGCTCGAGAAGCGAAAACCCCGGTGAACATGCTGGTTAGCAGTCCAAGTCCTAAGGTTAACGCAAAGCCTTGAATGGGCCCGTTGCCTATTGAATAGAGCACCACTGCGGTGATCATGGTGGTAAAATTAGCATCAAAAATTGTCGAGACGGCGCTATCAAAACCTTGGTCGATTGCGTGGGCAAAGCCTCTCCCCTCCTTCAATTTATCCTTTATCCGTTCGAAGATTAGTACATTGGTATCGACAGCCATTCCGACGGTTAACACTAGACCGGCGATACCCGGTAGGGTTAACACTGCACCAGGTATTAATGCCAACAAGCCAAATAAAATCACCATGTTGGCAATCAGAGCCACATTAGCAACCCAACCTAAGCGGCGATACCAGAGCCCCATAAAGAGTAAGGTTATCGCCATTCCCAGAGCCAAGGCGGAAAAACCATTGGTGATATTTTCCGCGCCGAGACTCGGCCCAATGGTGCGTTCTTCTACTATGGTCACCGGAGCGGTCATAGAGCCAGCCCGAAGTAATAGCGCTAACTGCTGCGCCTGTGAATAATCGCCAGCCCCGGTAATGCTAAAACGATCTCCAAGTTGAGATTGAATCGTCGCAACACTGATAATCTCTGTACTTTGAACCACCTTGCCTTGATCATCACGGCTGTATTCGCTATAGGATGTCGCCATCGGCATACCGATATTGTCGCGAGAGAAGTCAGACATCACTTTTCCACCGGTTCGATCCAGATGGATCACCACCTCAGGCATCCCCATCTCACCTAGACTCGCTCTGGCATCGACAATATGCTCCCCACCGAGTACCGGCTTTCTGGCCACATAGACAGGATGTTCTGATTTATCCTTTATGATTTTAGCGTTTATCGATCCTGTATTTTTCACTTCATAAAAAGCCAGGCTCGCCGTCGCACCAATCACATTTTTTGCCGCTGCCGGATCTTGAACGCCAGGCAGTTCGATTCTGATCCTGTGTTCCCCCTGGCGCTGAACTAAGGCTTCGGTGATCCCCAACTGCTCGATTCGGCTGCGCATGATCTGCAAGTTTTGTTTTACCGTGAGATCGCGAATCTTAACTTTCTCGTCCGGCTTAAAATCTGCCTTCAAAGACCTGTTTTCTAAGTTCGTTACCTGCCAAATGGGATAATTGGTGTTAATAAACTGTCTTACATCTCCTCTGTGGCTGGTATCTGGCATAGTGATGACAACTCCAGCCTCTGGATCATGACGAACACTGACTCCAGCAATGCCCTGCGTAAGAGTAAATTGTCTGACCGCGTCTACGAAGGCGTCATAATGAAGCTGGTAAACAGGTTCAACCTCTACATCCAACAAAAACTGCACGCCACCGCGAAGATCAAGCCCAAGTTTAATCGGTGTAAACCCCATTGAAAGCAGCCACTCAGGGGCTGCAGGGGCTAAGGCGAGTGTCAACTGTGAATCATCCTCAACGGCATTATTTAACAGGACTTTAGCCTGACTCTGTTGAGTTTCTTGCTCAAGGACAATAACTGTTTCGCCTCCAGTCTGGGTGATCCTCTTAACTTGAATCCCTTCATCCGCCAATGCTCTATTAAGGGCCTGTGGTGTTAAATTTAAGCCAGCTTTTGCACCGACTTGAATCGCCGAATCCTCTCCATACAAGGTTGGTAATGCACTTAAAAGCATGATGATAAAAGTTATCACCAGCAGAATATATTTCCACGCTGAATAATGATTTAATATTTTGTTATTACTATGTTTTCTCATAACCGTTGCTCATTTTATATTTGCTAAGCACTATAAAATTCTCTTTTCACCGTAAACCAGACATAGGAAAGGACATTCCAAATGTTGAATGTTGGTCAGGAAAAAAGACAATGAAATCAAGCCATCTAAGAGTGGCTAGTGGGAGCTAATTAACTAAATGAGGTCGTTTGCGAAAAACGATACAAGAGATTGGACTCTTTCCATCCCGAAACTCTGGATGGCGCAGTCCCTATGTGGAGGGACCAATCTAATGTTGTAGGCAGGTCGATACGATAACCAATGCTAAAGGTGGGAATTGGTGGTGATACGAATTCGAAGGCGAGCAAATAATCAGGCTTACTCTCTCGAGGATCATGTTGCGCGAAGCTAATTAATCGTTGCGAAATGAGTGGAACAAACCTGGAATCGTCATGATCTTGGCTGTGAGCTCGATTCTGGTTTGAGCCGTCATGCCCGAGTAGCTGTTTGTCCGAACCAGATTGAGCTGCGAGGCTGGTAAGCACCCGGTTATCCAGATTTGATTGCTGAACATCATGGCTTAAATTAAAGTTTTCGGAATAACCAGCTGACACAGGAGTGAGAAAAATTCCCCCTATGAACAAGATGATTAATCCAAAACGTAAATAAGCCAGCACTCTCGCCCCTGAAATAAAGTTATATAAGAGAAGCATGATAGAGAGTATTGA
>SDWK01000789.1 GCA_004195335.1 Shewanella sp. | reverse complement strand
GGCATCGAGTATTACCTGCCGTTATTTTTCGACTCCACCGCCAGCTTCTTCGACTATCTTCCGCCGGATTCCGTAATCCTCGCACCAACCGACCTGAGCTCGATTCTCGAACAATCATGGCAGGAAATAGGCGAACGATACGAGTTATGCAGTCTTGATCCGGAACGCCCGATCTTGCATCCGCACGAAAGCTTTTTCACAGCGGATGACATCGGAAACCTTGCTGGAATGTCCTGAGTTTATAATCCCCGTGAGGCGTTTATTGTAGTTTAGGAATGTATCTCCCTCATCAATCATCACGGTAGGTTCCCATTGATCTATCGTTCTGTAAAGAGAGGCAGTGGTGATGTTGGCGGTAAAAAGGGGGTTGTGAACACAGCGCCCAACCATTTCTAGGACGGTTGTTTTCCCGCACCTCATGACAGGCGAAGTCAGCAAGAGCTTGGGGAGAATAGTGAATGCTTTGTAGGTATATGTGTTCAAGATCCAGAGTGCGATGGCATCAGCCGCACCTACTGGAAGACTTGCGTGTCGTGTTAATTTTGAGGAAATTTCCTCTAGCAAGTCTGCTGTATCAACTGGGTCAGGGTGTGGAGTTACTGTTTCAAATATGCTGTCGTCTTGTTCTTCAATCACTTCAGGGAGGTTTCTCCGCCGAGCCTTGATCTCAGTGTCAAGCACCGTCCCCCGAATTCCCAATCGTTTGACTTCGGTTTTTCTGCGCCTCTCATACTCAATTGAGGAAAGTTCTGCCAGTTTCTGTAGTTCCTGTTCGATGCTGTCGGAAATTTCGTGCTCAATCGCTACTGCGTGTACATCTGATGTTGCTGTTGTAGTTGCCTGAAGATTTACAAAATCCATGAGATTGCCTCCTGTTAAGGAGTGGCATAGTATTACGCACCGTGCGTGGACCATTGGTTGCCCATGGACTCTTGTATGAGGAGATGGTTACCGTCTCAGACCTGAATTTGTAAGCAGCTGCACAATAACCGGAATATGTCTCCGTTTTAGGTGCAGGTGTAGTGTTGCCATCTAGGCACCAGCGCTACGAGGCAATTCAAGCCTGTTGGTATCGAATGTATATAAAACTTGAATGCGCAGCCTCGGGGGCTGACTTGAAGAATAGGAATGCTGAGTATAGAAATGAAGAAGGCTAATACCTAAGCCTTAGAGGCAGGTCAGAGAAACCAACCTGATAAGAAACGCTCACTCTTGCCAGTTTTGAGTAACGGGTACTCGTGGGGCAACAGTGAGTAGAGATATGAGGTCGTTCAGTTTGATACTTTGTAGATGATGTCTTCTCTCCTTTTGCATGTTTTCGTTACACACTTACTGAGCAATGATTCAGACAGAGCCAACACTAATCAACCGATCCCACAAAGTCAACCCATGCCGACAAGAAAAATTATCAGCATCAACTTCGGTGTTTTTGTGCATCCATCGCTGAGCAAGAACGCTAGTCAATTTTGAGTCGCATGGAAGGAGCCGGTGGAGATTTTTTTTATGGGCCATGCTCTGGGCCATAATCGAGCATCTTTATAGCCTCAGAAAGAGCAGCGGGTCTGAATTTTTTCCCGTACCTTCCTGTAGTGATACTTTCGTTGGAGTGCCCGAGAATCTCTCCGATGATCCCCTCTTGAACCCCTGTCTGCTTCATCGTATCTGCGACCGTATGGCGGAATGAGTGGAAGCATTTCTTAGGGTCGGCAGTAATGTGCTTCCGGTTAAATCTGCCGTACCAGTTCCCGAGCTTTTTCCCCCAGTATCCATATTTATTCTTGGTCAGATTTTTCCAAACCTGTTGATTGTCCTTCGTCACAGCTTGCCCTACATAATCTAGGAATCCGTGCTGGATGAGAAAGGGATGGACGGGGATAATTCGCTGGCTCGATCTCGACTTTAGTTTTTTCTCGCCTCGGTCATTGATGTCGAAACACGGGATGCCGTCAATTTCTAAAATGTCCTCGACATGAAGTTGGCATATCTCGTCCAGCCTCATTCCTGAAAACATTGCGATCATCGGTACCCAAAACTTTTCGGGCTCATCAGGGGCTGTCTCTTATACACATCT
>SDWK01000777.1 GCA_004195335.1 Shewanella sp. | reverse complement strand
AATTAAGCCTTCATATTTACAATATTTTAAAAAGTATCTGAACACTTTATCTCAAGCTCAAAGTTTTGCTTCAATAAAGAGTTAAGTCAATATATTCATCATCAATGGAGTCGATGTTCATGCCGCAAGGTGAAGATAGAATCATCAGGAATCTGGAAGTAAAGGGTAAAGAAGCCAAAGATATTCATCAAATATCCTCAATGACAAGCAACCACCTCTCCAGCAGCCAGACAGAGAGCCAAGTTGGGATAAGTGATATCCACTTAGGCGCCAAGTTACAGCTTGAAGCAATAGCCAGACGTGGTTGGGATGAGTTAGAGAATATCACCGACAGAGAACTGCGCACAAAGATGTCAAAACTGCGCCATTGGCGTAAGAGATAGTCTGATTAAGAGCCTTATTACTAAGGCTCAGTGTGCCTCATCATTTTTGTCCTGCTCTCTTCAGCCACTGATGTGGTTAGCGCTGCCAGAGCCAAATTGCAAAATCATCGACTACGGCATATTGCTGGTGAAGCAAGGTCGCTGATACCCATTCCGCGAGTCCGCACCTCTCCTCCTATCTCGACCAGATAATTAAGTACACCCGCACCATCGAGTATCTTGGCAACACAATCCACGCCACAGCCGAAGGATTTATCTCTACCCCTCTAATCACTTTCGTAACGGCTTTCGAGCTCAGGGTAAATCCATCCATGCCTGTTCTCGAGCGAGCCAGCTCATCGTCAGGAGTTACCAGATAAAAGAGAACGCTTTCGATTCACCTGCGTTTTCAGGGGCCCGCCCCAAAAAACAGTTTCAGTGACTCAATACATTTGTGGATGATAACGCTTAAATACTTGGCCGAAGCAGACGGTACATCGCTTTGCTTCGGCCATTTTTGACTAATAATCGTGGGCTACTCGTTACTAATAACGATGGGTTAGGCGTTATTCATAACCATGGCGACTCACTTCAGGCCAGTGCTTATCCACCTCCTCCTTGAGAAACGCCTTCTTCTGCTCAGTTAAGGTCTCGAGCGATATCCCTACCGCCTTCTGAGCACTTTCCTTAGTGCTGATATCGGGATAATTAATCTCTTTCACTTCGAGCATTTGTAATATCTCAGCCAACGCCGTGCGCGCATATTTGACTTGCTCGATTGCGGTATCTAACAGCTCACGACCTTCACTGGGGTTATGGGCATATAATCCATGGGATGCCATGGCAAAATCCCAACGCCATTGTGAATGACGAATAGCCATCAGGGCATCATTGATGATAGGCCAGGTTGCACCAGCATCCCAAGCCGCACCCGCCTCATAATGCGCCTTAACCAATAATGCTTCTACCTCTCTGGCCTTAGCTTCTATCTCATGTTTACCCGTTTCCAGTCTCTGCATTAACGCCGCCTTATCACCGTGGCAGTCCTGACAAACTTGAGGATAATGATCTAACGCCTTACTGACTTTATGGCTGGTGAATTGAGTCCCCTTATCATCGCTGCTAGTCGGCATATGACAGGTAATGCAAGTGACACCCTGCTTGGCATGTTCACTTCGACTCCAATGTTCAAATTCTGGGTGACGTGCCTTAAGGATTGGCGTCTTAGAGATAGGATGGATCCACTCATAGAAACGCCTGGTATCGTAATACTTTTCGATATCATCGGCATTGTTGCCAAAGATCCAGGGAATATTAACCTTGTTACTGTTTTCGGGTTGGAAATAGTAGCTCACATGGCATTGACCACAAACCTGTGCCCCCTGCATATTGCTATCTTGCTTGTCGAACGGCAGGTGAATCTTAGCCATAGCGTCTTGTGCATGTGGACGCGGTAGTGCCAGCTTGGCAGAGCCTTTAACATGACAATCGGTGCAGTAGACCACACTCTGAATTTCGGTGCCTAAATCGGTAAAATTTTTCGCCGAAAAACCTTCAACCCCAAGCTCACCGATTAAACGGGGAACATCCGGTGATTTACAAGTCCAACATGTTGATGGCATTGGTCCATCATCAGGTCCAGTTGGTCCACCTGTTCTTAAAGTATTTGTTAAATCATCAATTGCATGAACGTGACCACGCCCTTGATTGTAATCTTTTGCAAAACCATAACCAGAAAATAGAAC
>SDWK01000038.1 GCA_004195335.1 Shewanella sp. | reverse complement strand
AAGTATGCACAAAAGCATCCTCATTCAATGGGAGCCTGGAGTCGTGATTCGAAATCTCATGTTGCGCATATGAATGAGGGAGACTTTTATGGCAGCGAGACATCCTTAACGCTTGAGCAAGAGAGTAATGTACACATTGTACTGGCGAAGAAAGATGGCGGTGAGCTGGTACTGAGAGAGTCGCTCTCTTTGAAGGTCGGTGAGGTTATCGATGCTTCTGTTATGAGTAAAAAATCATTGGTCGAGTTCTTTGAACGTGAGATTCAAGACGCTAAGGCGCAGGGCGTTTTACTCTCTCTGCACTTGAAAGCAACCATGATGAAAGTCTCTGACCCTATTCTTTTTGGTCATGCCGTTAAGGTTTACTACAAAGAGTTATTTGCTAAGTATTCAGAGTTATTTGAGCAACTGGGTGTCGATGTAAACAATGGTTTTGGTGATGTTTACGCTAAAATAGCGACGCTTCCCGAGGCGCAAAAAGCTGAAATTGAAGCTGATATAGCGGCTATCTATCAAGTACGTCCCGAGCTGGCAATGGTAGATTCAGACAAAGGCATCACCAACTTGCATGTGCCAAGTGATGTGATTATTGATGCTTCTATGCCTGCAGCAATTCGTACATCAGGCATGATGTGGGGCGTAGATGGTCAGCCTAAAGACACTAAGGCGATGATCCCCGACCGCTGCTATGCCGGTGTGTATCAAGAGACCATTCAATTTTGTAAAGAAAATGGTGCGTTTAACCCATCAACCATGGGCAGTGTGCCAAATGTGGGTTTGATGGCTCAAAAGGCTGAAGAGTATGGTAGCCATGATAAGACGTTTGAGATCCCAGTAGCAGGTACCGTTCAAGTTATCGATAACCATGGTGACGTACTATTGTCACATGACGTCGAAGCCGGTGATATCTGGAGAATGTGTCAGGCTAAAGACGCGCCAATTCGAGATTGGGTGAAGCTGGCTGTAAAACGCGCACGCCTTTCATCGACTCCGGCAGTGTTTTGGTTAGATGAAAACCGTGCTCATGATGCTCAAATTATTGAGAAAGTGAATCAGTATCTGCCTGAACATGACACTGACGGGTTAGAGATCCACATCATGTCACCGGTTGAAGCGACTCGTTTTACGCTACAACGAACCAAAGATGGCTTAAATACCATCTCTGTGACCGGTAATGTACTGCGTGATTACCTCACCGATTTATTCCCTATCCTTGAGCTTGGAACGAGTGCAAAAATGCTCTCAATTGTTCCTCTGATGAATGGTGGTGGGTTATTTGAAACAGGTGCAGGCGGAAGCGCGCCTAAGCATGTACAGCAAGTCGAAAAGGAAGGTCACTTACGTTGGGATTCTTTGGGCGAATTTTTGGCGCTGGCGGCATCACTGGAGCACCTGAGCCAGACGACCGAAAATGCGAAGGCGCAAGTGTTGGCCGATACGTTAGATAGTGCGATCGGTCGCTTTCTGGACCAGAATAAGTCACCTTTACGCCGTGTAGGCCAGCTCGACAATCGAGGTAGTCATTTCTATCTGGCAATGTATTGGGCTCAGGCTGTTGCGGACCAAAGTCAGGATGCAGAATTGAAAGCACGGTTTACCGGCTTGGCTGAATCATTGGCGAGTAATGAAACTAAGATTGTCGATGAACTTAATAGTGCTCAAGGAAATGCTGTCGATCTGGGTGGCTATTATCGTCTCGATGCTGCTAAAGCCGCTGCAGAGATGCGTCCAAGTCAGACATTAAACGCCATATTTACGGTTTAAAACCGATACGAGCAATGCAGTGGTAAGCGACGTCGTTGTTCAAAGTAGGGTTGTTGAACAATAAAAAAGGCAGGGAATATCAAATTCTCTGCCTTTTTTTGTCTTACATCGCACCACTAATTGGTCGGCGAAATTGCTGACGCGTGCATACCTTTTGGACCCGCTTCTACTTCGAATTGGACTGGTTGGCCTGCTTTTAGAGTTCGATAGCCTTCCATTTCGATGGTAGAATAGTGTGCAAAAACGTCTTCACCACCAGCTTCAGGGCAGATAAACCCGAATCCTTTGGCGTTGTTGAACCATTTAACAGTTCCGTTTGCCATACTTCCACTTCCTTCTGTTGTCTACTTCCCAGTAAGATAGTAAAACTTAGTAGGCGGGGAAAATTCACCGCCTGTTGAACAGAATGAAAGCAGTAACATAGTATGTCAAGAATAAATTAACAATTAATCAACAAACCGGTAAAAAACTTGTATCAATTGGTGAGATAAATATGCGATGTTGAGTTATCAACGGGAATTAAATTGTCATTGATTGGTACAAGCCAATACTAGAGGCTAATATTGAACCATGGGTAAAGCAGTAAATATTGAGCATGTCGAAGAGCGTGTTGAATCGGAATTAATGCCACCATCTATGTATAAGGTGGTATTAAATAATGATGATTACACTCCGATGGATTTTGTGATTGAGGTTTTACAACTCTTTTTCAAAAAGAACGAACAGGATGCCACGGACATCATGTTGGCTATTCATAATCAGGGGAAAGGGATCTGTGGAGTATTTCCCTTTGGAATTGCAGAAACTAAGGTTGCCCAGGTAAATCAGTTTGCAAGGCAAAACCAACATCCGTTACTGTGTTCTTTAGAGAAAGCCTGAATTGGGTAAATTACGTTGTAAATTTAGGGGGTGCTTATGCTAAATAAAGATCTTGAAGTCACCTTGAATCTGGCATTTCAACAAGCCAGAGATGCCCGTCATGAGTATATGACGGTTGAACACTTACTCTTAGCCCTGATTGACAACCCAGCAGCTCAAGAAGCGTTGGTGGCTTGTGGGGCCGATCTGGATAAGTTAAGAGAAGATGTATCAGGTTTTATTCAACAAACGACGCCTATTATCGCCGATCCTGAAGACGACAGAGAGACTCAGCCTACATTAGGCTTTCAGCGAGTATTGCAAAGGGCCGTTTTTCACGTGCAATCATCCGGACGCAATGAGGTTACCGGTGCCAATGTTCTCGTTGCCATCTTCAGTGAACAGGAATCTCAAGCTGTATATCTCCTGCGTAATGGCGAAGTGACCCGTCTCGATGTGGTCAATTTCATCTCTCATGGCGTGTCCAAAAATGAGGTGGATAGCGATGTACATCAGGAGCAGCTCGAAGATCACACCGAGACAGAAGATGAGAAGAGTAAATTGTCTCAGTTTGCCGACAATCTCAACGAACGGGCTCTTAAGGGCAACATTGATCCCTTAATCGGTCGCAGTGAAGAGATCGAGCGTGCCATTCAAATTCTCTGTCGTAGAAGAAAAAATAATCCCCTGTTGGTAGGGGAAGCGGGTGTTGGCAAAACCGCCATTGCTGAGGGGTTAGCGTACCGAATTGTCAAGGGTGAAGTCCCTGAAATCGTGAGTAAGGCAACCGTTTATTCATTGGACTTAGGTGCCCTGTTAGCCGGGACTAAATATCGCGGTGATTTTGAAAAACGGTTTAAGAGTCTGCTTAAAGAGCTCGAACGTGATGAACATGCAATTTTATTTATTGATGAAATTCATACCATCATAGGTGCTGGCGCGGCATCGGGTGGCGTGATGGATGCATCAAACTTACTAAAACCTTTGTTGTCCAGCGGCAAATTAAGATGCATGGGTTCGACGACATATCAGGAATACCAGAGTATTTTTGAGAAGGATAAGGCGTTAGCTCGGCGTTTCCAGAAGGTTGACATCAATGAGCCTTCAGTCGCTGAAACAACCAAAATCCTTCAGGGGCTCAAATCTAGGTACGAAGAGTATCATGGCGTCCGATACACTATGGCTGCGTTGAGTGTCGCTGCAAAACTGTCAGATAAGCACATTAACGACCGTCATCTTCCCGATAAAGCCATCGATGTTATCGATGAAGCGGGTGCCCGTATGGCGATGCAACCAGCGAGCCGTCGTAAGAAGACGATTGGCCAAGGGGAGATAGAGTCTATCATTGCCAAGATGGCGCGTATCCCTGAGAAGTCGGTATCGACTACTGACAGAGATCTTCTTCGTAATCTTGACCGTAACCTTAAGATGGTGGTTTTTGGTCAGGATAATGCGATTGAGAGCCTTAGCTCAGCGATTCGCTTGTCTAGAAGTGGTCTCGGTGGATCGCAAAAGCCTGTGGGTAGCTTTTTGTTTGCAGGCCCAACGGGTGTTGGTAAAACAGAGGTAACAAGCCAACTGGCTAAATGCCTCGGACTCAACCTCGTGCGATTCGATATGTCTGAGTACACGGAAAGTCATACGGTCTCACGTTTAATCGGTGCGCCTCCTGGGTATGTCGGTTACGATCAAGGTGGTCTGTTAACCGATGCGGTGATTAAAACGCCTCACTGTGTGGTACTGCTCGATGAGATCGAAAAGGCACACCCTAATATCTATAACTTGCTGTTGCAGGTGATGGATCACGGTACCTTAACGGACAACAATGGCCGTAAAGCTGATTTCAGACATGTAACCCTGGTGATGACGACCAATGCGGGTGTTCAGGAGACGGTGAGAAAGTCTATCGGCTTCAAGCAACAAGACCATAGCTTAGATGCGTTAGCTGAGATCAACAAAATCTTTTCACCAGAATTCAGAAACAGGCTTGATGAGATCATCTGGTTCAACCATCTCGATATGATGGTGATTGCAAAAGTGGTGGATAAATTCCTCGTCGAACTTCAAGCTCAGCTCGATGATAAGGGGGTCACCTTAGATGTTACTGATGAAGCCAGAACTCTGCTTGCCGAGAAAGGATATGACAAGTCGATGGGAGCACGGCCTATGGCACGAGTCGTTACCGAATTGATTAAACGGCCGTTAGCCGATGAGATCTTATTTGGCGATCTTGAGAAGGGCGGTGTTGCTTATGTGGATATCAATAAAGATGAAATTGTTATCTCTATCAAGAGCCCAGAGAAAGTGAATAGCTGATGTTCTAATGCTTTGAAATAAAAAAGGCTGCAACTGCAGCCTTTTTAATACGATTAAAATAAAAAAACCGGCTTGGCCGGTTTTTAAAAATCTGTGATTGCTAACTTAGCGTGCACGGAAGACGATACGACCTTTACTCAAATCGTAAGGAGTCAGCTGAACTGTTACCTTATCACCGGTCAAAATTCTAATGTAGTTTTTGCGCATTTTGCCTGAGATGTGTGCAATCACAACGTGACCGTTCTCTAGCTCTACACGAAACATTGTGTTCGGCAAGGTTTCAAGGATCGTGCCTTGCATCTCAATGTTGTCTTCTTTCGCCATGAATCAGTTATCCTGTTAGCCTTCAAATATTAAAAACGGGCATATCATGCCGTAATTACCCTCTCCTGTAAAGAGAAGGTTAGCCTAAGCGTGATAAATAGCGAATGGCTAGCCGAAGGAGGGGAAATAGACAAATTGAGTTTATTCTTCAGGAGGTTGCTGCCATCCGGATGAAGTTAAAATTTGGTATGGGGTGTAGTCACGTTTATAATTCATCTTTCTTGATGCATCGATTTGAAAACCAAGATAGATATACTCTTTGCGCATCAGTTTTGCTAGTCGGCATTGGAGCAGAATGAGTAGAGAACCTAAAGAGCGTTTATGCTCATCGGGAGCAAAAAAACTGTAGATGGCCGATAAACTGTTTGGGAGTATATCGGTCACGGCTACGCCGATAAGTGTATCCTTGTTCCAGAGTTCAATAAATATGGGATCGAGCCAGCCTGATCCGATAAAGTGCTGATACTGCTCCCTCGACGCGGGGTACATAGGGCCATCTTTGTGTCTTATATTGATGTAAGTCTCATACAGTTCATAATGGTATTCGGCTTGTTTTTCGACAATTTTCCAAATGATATCCTGATTGTTTTTCAGGGTTCTTTTTTGTCGTCTTGAAGGCTTGAATAAAAAGGAAGGGATCCTAATGGGCAGGCAGGCGTTACAATGTGGACATTGGGGCTTATAGATTGTACCGCCGCTACGCCTGAAACCTAAGGCTAAAAGCTGCTCGAATAGTACCAAGTCGATATCACCTTCCTGAAGGACCAATAACTGTTCCAGCTCTGTTTCGATATAGCTGCAGGGAAAGGATTTTGTTATTCCGACCGATATAGGCTGTGATTTAAAGCTCAAGAAATACCTCTTTTACTACCCAAGAATTCGGGGCGACCTTACCGTCACGAAAACGTTTAAGTAGACTAATAAAATCTTTTCTTTTTAATGCGGTGGCGCCTAATGACTTAAGATGCGGATTCATCACCTGCGCATCAATGAGCTTGAATCCTTGTTTTAGAAGGTACTGGTGTAATACCAGCATGGCAGCTTTAGAGGCATTTGTCTGTGTATGGAACATTGATTCGCCACAGAAAACCTGCCCTATGGCCAATCCGTATAAACCGCCAATCAGCGTCTCTTCATCCCAGACTTCGACAGAGTGTGCTAGCCCCTGTTTGTGTAGCTCAAAGTAGGCGTGTTGAATATCTTGTGTGATCCATGTGCCATCTTGAGCAGCCCTAGGCGCAGCACAACCGATCATCACCTCTTTAAAATTGCGGTTTATGGTAAAGGTCCAGGTTTGTTTCTTAAGCGATTTTATTAAGCTTCGACTGGTCTTCATACTACTGGGAACGAACACGGCGCGGGGATCGGGAGACCACCAAAGAATGGGATCGTCGGCATTAAACCAGGGGAAAATACCTTCGTAATAGGCATTCAATAGTCGAGTCGGATGTAAGTCTCCTCCGATAGCGAGCAGGCCATTAGGATCGGTCAGCGCGTATTCCGGTGACGGAAACCTTTCGAGATCATGATTTAAATAGGACAGTGAGTTCACAATTAAGTAATATTATCTTTATGACACCTACTTATACGTTAGCGGAAAATTGATTATGTTGAAACCTAGTATTAGTCGCTTATTTTACGTTTGCTTGTTTTTTAGCATATTCTCGCCAGTACATGCTGGGTATGATCGTAATCAGGCTGTCCCAGTAGAAAAAGTCGTCTATGGCAATATCGTTTCGGTTAGGAATATCACTCAGAAACAGTTGATAGAGGATAGCAATCAAGGTTGGAAAACCTTCGGCGGTGCTCTTGTCGGTGGTGTTATCGGTCACCAGTTTGGTGGGGGAAGCGGCCAGGATGTTGCCACTGTTCTTGGGGCGTTAATTGGTGCCGGGATAGGCAATCGTCATGGTGACTCGAGTTATGTTCAGGAGTTCAAGTTAGTCGAGTTGATGATAAAGCAAGATGATGATGAACAAGTGATGATTATTCAGGATTTAGATACAGGCATGATTTTTAATGCGGGCGATGAGGTCAGGGTGGTCTATCTTCAAGGTAGCGTCAGGGTCGATCACGCCATGTAATGGCTTGTGTCTAAAAGTTGAAAAACAAAAAGGAGCCATCGGCTCCTTTTTGTTTATTCCCTGTAGAGTGTTGACTAGAAACCGCGGGGTAGTTGTCCTTTGCCCGCAAGTTTTTCACGCCATAACGCTTTAGGTGTTTTACCGCTGCCAGCATTACCTGAATCGGCTTTCTTTGTTGCTGGAGACTTTTTTGCAGCTGCCATGGACTGAGTGGTTTTAGCCACAAGTTTAGCTTCGGTCGCAGCAGTAGGTGCGGCTTTGCCGTTCATCTCGGCGAGCATGCTTTCGAGTTCACTGAAGCGTAATGACTTACCGCCATCGATTTTGTACCAGCTTCCTTTTTGTTCGATTATAACAGCACTATCTTGCTTATCGGTTAAAGCCGATTCTAACGCACTGATAACCTCTTCTTTGGTTGGTTTTGACATGATTGCAACCTATCTGCTTTAATATTTACCTGAAGATTTAACTAATTTTAAAGGTGAAACGGGTAAAAAGTCTAATTTTCACTGAAAAT